>NZ_JAGTPI010000069.1:0-29897 GCF_021147825.1 Pseudomonas quasicaspiana | reverse complement strand
ATTGCACTCGAAACTGGGCTATGTGCCGCCCAATCAATATGAGCGGCAAGCAGCCTGACAATCACCGATTGAGGTGTCCGGAAAAAGTTGACCACTGCAGTGGGTGCATTAGTTCTTGGCTTGAAATGCTTTCCCCTGTGGGAGCCGGGCTTACCCGCGATTCAGGCACCTCGGTGTATCAGGCATATCGAGTGCTCTGTATCGCGGGCAAGCCCAGCTCCCACAAGAGATTGCATTCCAGCTGTTGAGTTGTATTAGATCTTCAACTCCACCTCACCCAGTCTCCCGCCGTATGGCCCAAAACTGTGTTCTATGAGGTGCTGGCTGCCGTCAGCATTGACGATCAGCACGGTGCTGGCCCGAGTGCCGTAGTTTGGGCTGGCGATGAACAGGCTCGACAGCAGCTTCTCGGTCTCCAGGCTGACACCTGTATCAGGCAGCTCAGTAGTTGGGGCGGTGGTCGGGTCGCTTAACAAGGCCATAAGCGCCAGTGGATTTGGATCATCCAGTTGGGTGCTCAGTGCAGTCTTGGCCTTCTCAACTTTTGGCCATGGCGTATCCAGTCCTGCGTTGGAGAGACCATAAACACCCTCATCGAGCCGACGCGGTTCAGGGTTGGAGCTGTTGAGGTAGTACAACTGCTGACGATCACCCACCAGCAAATTGAAACCGCCGTATTCGGCCGCTCTGTTCGCTACCTCTACGAGATAATCTTCAATCGAAATATCGCTGGTCAAAAATTGAGCAACCAGTTCGCCTCGTGATCTATGCCCCAGTGGCAAGCTCGGGTTGCGAATATTGGTCAGTGCTGCAAAACGCCCGTCTGCGGTGATACCAAGCCAGGTTCCGCCAGCTTCAAGGTCCCGCCCGGCGTAGACCTGAGGTGCGTCCGCCCACTGCGCGAGGGGCTGGGTCGGGCGCGCATAGAACTCGTCACGATTGGCCGCGACGATCAGCGGCTGTGTGTGAGAGGGGCGCCAGGCGAAAGCGATCAGACACATGCAGTACTCCTTTTTGAGCCACTTTACTCACACATGAGGTTTGCATCCATCGCACGCCGCTAGAGCGCCGGGCGTTGCTCCGGTAACATGCCGGTCTCTTTTCGTCATGCCCGGCCAAATAGCTGTTCAGCGCGGGTTTATGTTTCCTGCTTTAGTGTGTCTGGTTAAGTGCTCGCGAGAGCGTTCCCATTTAAGGAGTTGCAATGCTGCCTTACCCGCAGATTGACCCGGTGGCGGTGGCTATCGGCCCGCTGCAAATACACTGGTACGGTTTGATGTACCTGGTCGGTATCGGCGGCGCGTGGCTGCTGGCATCGCGGCGCTTGAACAGCTTTGATCCAACCTGGACCAAGGAAAAGCTCTCCGACATGATTTTCTGGCTGGCCATGGGCGTGATCGTCGGTGGGCGGCTGGGTTATGTGCTGTTCTATGATCTGCCCGCGTACATCGCCAATCCACTGTTGATCTTCGAAGTCTGGAAGGGCGGCATGGCGTTCCACGGCGGTTTCGTCGGCGTGATGATCGCGGCGTGGTGGTTCGGCCGACGCAATGGCAAGTCGTTCTTCGAGCTCATGGATTTCGTCGCGCCCATGGTGCCGATTGGTCTGGGTGCAGGACGTATCGGTAACTTTATCAATGCCGAGTTGTGGGGCAAGCCGACCGATTTGCCGTGGGCAATGGTCTTCCCGCCATTCAGCGATCCGGCGCAATTGCCGCGTCATCCTTCGCAGCTTTATCAGTTCGCGCTCGAAGGCGTCGCGCTGTTCATCATTCTCTGGCTGTTTTCTCGCAAGCCTCGTCCGACGATGGCTATTTCCGGCATGTTCGCGCTGTTTTATGGACTGTTCCGGTTCCTGGTCGAATTCGTACGGATGCCCGATGCGCAACTGGGCTACCTGGCGTGGGGCTGGGTCACCATGGGGCAGATCCTCAGCCTGCCAATGATCATCGCCGGTGCAGTGCTGATCTGGCTGGCGTACAACCGCGCTCCCGCTGGCAAGAACGCGGTGGTCTAACACCGAAACGTCGGGCGTTGCAGCCCGGCGGATTCACCGAAGCAGGTAATTTATGAAGCAATATCTGGATCTGGTCGCCCACGTCATCAAGAACGGCACGTTGCAGGCCAACCGCACCGGTGTGAAAACCATCAGTTTTCCCGGCGCCATGCTGCGTTATGACCTCAAGGAAGGCTTCCCGGCGATTACCACCCGGCGAATGGCCTTCAAGTCGGCGATTGGCGAAATGGTCGGCTTCCTGCGTGGCGTGAACAACGCCGCCGAGTTTCGTGAACTGGGCTGCAAAGTCTGGGACCAGAACGCCAACGAGAACGCCCAATGGCTGGACAACCCGTTCCGCAAGGGCGAAGACGATCTGGGCGAAATCTACGGCGTGCAATGGCGCAAGTGGCCTGCCTACAAGCGCATTGACCTGAGTAATCCGAAAGCCATCGAACTGGCGATCAGCCAGGGCTATCAGCAGATCGCTCAGTCCGAGGAAGACGGTCAGCCTTACGTGGTCCTGTACAAGGCCATTGATCAGATTCGCCAGTGTGTCGACACCATCATCAAGGATCCGGGCAGCCGCCGCATTCTGTTCCACGGCTGGAACTGCGCGCAGCTGGATGAAATGGCTTTACCGCCTTGCCACCTGCTGTATCAGTTCCACCCGAATCAGGAGACCAAAGAAATCTCCCTGACGCTGTACATCCGCTCCAACGATCTGGGCCTCGGCACGCCGTTCAACCTGACCGAGGGGGCTGCGCTGCTGAGCCTGATCGGTCGTCTGACGGGCTACACGCCGCGCTGGTTCACGTATTTCATCGGCGATGCCCATGTCTACGAAAACCATCTGGACATGCTCAATGAACAGCTCAAGCGCGAGCCGTATCCGATGCCTAAACTGGTGATTTCCGATCGTGTGCCGGAGTTTGCCAAGACTGGTGTGTATCAGCCGGAGTGGCTGGAGCAGATCGAGCCTTCAGACTTCTCGCTGGAAGGTTACGAGCATCACCCGGCGATGACCGCGCCGATGGCGGTTTAAGGCGTTGCATTGATGCTTTTATGTGGGAGCCGGGCTTGCCCGCGATTCAGGCGCCTCGGTGTATCAGACATACCGAGTAATCTGCATCGCGAGCAAGCTCTGCTCCCACAGAGAATGCGCGAGGCCTCGCGATCGCCTCAATGCCCATGACTCCTGCCCACATGGGAGTGCTCCACATCAGCGGTCACCACGCTGCCGCTGACTTCCAGTCGATCCAGAATCCCGCAATGATCCGGTGCGCCGTCGCTGCAGCGTTGGCGCAAGTCCAGTAGCTGTGTCTGCAGGGCTTGCAGGCTGGCGATGCGGTCGTTGACGTGCTGGATATGCTCATCAATCAGCGCATTAACACTCACGCACTGATCTTGCGGACTGTCGCGCAGGTGCAGCAGGCTGCGGATTTCCTCAAGGGTCATGTCGAGGCTGCGGCAATTGCGGATGAAGGTCAGTCGCTCCACGTGTGCCTGAGTGTACAGCCGATAGTTGCCATCGCTACGCGCAGGTGCCGGAAGCAGGCCCTCGCGCTCGTAATAACGGATGGTTTCCACCTGCGCGTCAGTCAATTTTGCCAGCTCGCCAATCTTCATCGTCGTCGATCCTGTTTCAGTGCTTGACCCTATAGTGGCTACAGGGTGTTCACTTGGCAACAAGCACGATAAAGGACCGGACCATGAGCCAGTTGACCCCTGTTCACGACAAGCACGATCACGATAGCCACGATCACGAAAAGCATGACCATGAAGGCCACGACCATTCTCAGCATGATCACGGCAAGGCCGAGCATGGTCACGGCGGCTGCTGTTCGTCGAAAGTCTCGCCTGCGATGGTCTCGTTCACGGACGCCCCTGCATCCGGCGCGCAACTGAGCACATTCCGTATCGAGCAAATGGATTGCCCAACGGAGCAGACCCTCATCCAGAACAAGCTGGGCAAACTGGCGGGCGTGCAGAAACTTGAATTCAACCTGATCAATCGCATGCTCGGCGTTTGGCACGAACTGCCGTCCACCGACCCGATTCGCGACGCCATCGCTTCGTTGGGCATGCAGGCCGAACCGATTGAGGAAGGCGCAGAGTCAACGCCGGCTCCGGTGGTTAAAAAATCCTGGTGGCCGCTGGCGCTGTCCGGCGTCACCGCGCTGGCCGCTGAAGTCATCCACTTCGGTTCATTCGCGTCGGATTGGGTCGTGGCCATTGTGGCGCTGGTTTCCATCCTCAGCGGTGGGCTGGGTACTTACAAAAAAGGCTGGATCGCGCTTAAGAACCGCAACCTGAACATCAACGCTTTGATGAGTATTGCCGTAACGGGCGCAGTGTTGATCGGGCAATGGCCGGAAGCAGCGATGGTGATGTTCCTGTTCACCGTCGCTGAGCTGATTGAAGCAAAATCTCTGGACCGAGCGCGCAACGCTATCAGCGGTTTGATGCAGCTCACACCTGAGTTGGCGACCGTGAAACAGGCGGACGGTCAATGGCTGGAGCTGGAAGCCAAAAACATCGAATTAGGCGCCATCGTCCGGGTTAAGCCGGGTGAGCGCGTTGCTTTGGATGGCGAGGTGGTAGCAGGTAACTCGACGATTGATCAGGCGCCGATTACCGGTGAAAGCCTGCCGATTGAGAAAACCATCGGCGACAAAGTCTTTGCCGGGACCATTAACCAGTCCGGCTCGCTCGAATATCGCGTCACTGCGGCGGCCAATAACTCGACGCTGGCGCGGATCATTCATGCGGTGGAGGCGGCTCAAGGTTCTCGGGCGCCTACTCAGCGTTTCGTTGACAGCTTCTCGCGCATCTACACCCCGGCGGTGTTCATCTTCGCGCTGGGCGTAGCGATCATTCCTCCGCTGTTTATGGGCGCGGCCTGGTTCGACTGGATCTACCGCGCGCTGGTCCTGCTGGTGGTGGCTTGCCCTTGTGCACTGGTGATTTCCACGCCGGTGACCATTGTCAGCGGGCTGGCAGCTGCGGCGCGCAGGGGCATCCTGATCAAGGGCGGTGTGTACCTGGAAATGGGCCACAAGCTTGATTACCTGGCTCTGGACAAGACCGGCACGATCACCCACGGCAAGCCGGTGCAGACCGATTTTGTCTTGCTGGAGTCAACCGCGGCGGATCTGGTTGCCGGTGTGGCGGCGAGTCTGGCAGGGCGCTCTGATCACCCGGTTTCCCAAGCGATTGCCAAGGCGGCCGGGCAAGACGTTGATGGCCATGAAGTCACTGCGTTCGAAGCGCTGGCTGGGCGCGGCGTGCGTGGCGAGATCAATGGCGAGCTTTATCATTTGGGCAACCATCGCCTGGTGGAAGAGCTGGGCCTTTGTTCTCCCGAGTTGGAAGCGCAGCTTGATGCGTTGGAGCAGCAGGGCAAAAGCGTTGTGCTGCTGTTGGACAAGTCTGGCCCGCTGGCACTGTTTGCGGTGGCCGATACCGTCAAGGAAAGCAGCCGCGAAGCGATCCAGCAACTGCATGAGCTGGGCGTTAAAACCCTGATGCTGACCGGTGACAACCCGCACACCGCCAAGGCGATTGCTGCACAGGTGGGTATTGATTCGGCTCAGGGCAACCTGATGCCAAGCGACAAACTGGAGGCTATCGAAGCGCTGTATGCCAAAGGCCATCGAGTCGGCATGGTCGGCGACGGCATCAACGACGCACCTGCGCTGGCGCGTTCCGAGATTGGCTTTGCCATGGCGGCCGCCGGAACGGACACTGCGATTGAGACGGCTGATGTCGCCTTGATGGACGACGATCTGCGCAAGATCCCGGCATTTATTCAGCTGTCGCGCAAGACTTCGGCGGTGCTCAAGCAGAACATCTTCCTCGCTCTGTTTATCAAAGCGATCTTCCTGGCGATGACCTTTGCCGGCATGGCCACGATGTGGATGGCGGTGTTCGCGGATATGGGCGTGAGTTTGTTGGTGGTGTTCAATGGGTTGCGGTTGTTGAAGAAGTAACCGTAGTCAATGCGGTCCTTTGTGGGAGCCGGGCTTGCCCGCGATAAGGCTGTAGGTGATCCAAGGCGAATCGGGTTCATCCTTATCGCGGGCAAGCCCGGCTCCCACAGGGGCAGTGCAGGCTTAGCAGCCGTATTTAATTTTCCCCCACTCAATCATCCCTTCAACCAACTGCTTCAACACTACCCGCGTCGGCTCAGCCAGATCCGGGCGGTAGCGGAAGGGAACGAACTCGTCCATGTAGGTCGCCTGCACCAGTTCCAGTTGCACGGCGTGGATGTTATTGGCCGGGTCGCCGTAGTGGCGGGTGATGTGGCCGCCTTTGAAACGGCCGTTCAGTACGTGGCTGTAATCTCCGGCTTGAGCGCACGTGGCTTCCAGACGCTTGGCCAACTCTTGATCGCAACTGGCGCCGTTGAAGGTGCCCAGGTTGAAGTCCGGTAAGCGGCCTTCGAATAGATGTGGGATGTGTCCGCGTATCGAGTGGGCATCAAACAACAGGGCATAGCCGAATTCGTCTTTCAGGCGCGCCAGCTCCTGCTCAAGCATCTGGTGATACGGCGTCCAGATCTGCTCCAGATAAGTCGCCCGCTCTTCGGCGCTCGGTGCCAGACCGTCCTTGAACAGCGGCACACCGTCGAACAGGATCGAGGGGAACAACCCGGTGGTCGCCCCGGCGTACAGCGGTTTGTCATCCGAGGGACGATTCAGGTCGATCACAAAACGCGAATACTCGGCGGCCAAGGTGCTGGCACCCAGCTCTGCGGCGAAATCGTAGAGATGCGGGATGTGCCAGTCGGTGTCTGGCAGGCTCAGCGCTTCATCCACCAGACCCGCCTCGACTGCAGGCGTCAGGCGCAACCCTGCGTGGGGCATGCTGATCAACAGCGGCACACGACCGCGAGAAAACTTCAGAACGTTGTCCATGAATCTCTCCTGTCTAACAGTTTTGTAGTGCCCCCCCCTGTAGGAGCGCGCTTGCCCGCGATGACGTCGGCACACCCAACATTGATGACGCCTGTCACAACGTCATCGCGGGCAAGGTGGAGCGCCACCCCGGTCGCTCCTACAGGGGGACGCGGCTCAAATCAGCGATTCAACACCGTGGCGGACGATGCGTTTATCCAGGTCTCCACCCAGCCAGTACGCCAGATCAGCAGGGCGCTCAATGTTCCAGGCGACGAAGTCGGCGACTTTGCCGACTTCCAGCGAGCCATGGGTTTCGCCCAGACCTAGGGCTTTTGCTGCATTGATCGTAACCCCGGCCAGGGCTTCTTCGGGTGTCATACGGAACAGCGTGCACGCCATGTTCAGCATCAAGCGCAGCGACAGCGCGGGCGAAGTGCCGGGGTTGAGGTCGGTGGCAATCGCGATATCGACCCCATGTTTGCGCAGCGCATCCATCGGCGGCAATTGAGTCTCGCGCAGAAAGTAATAAGCCCCCGGCAGCAGCACTGCGACGGTTCCAGCCGCGCCCATGGCAATGGCGTCAGCCTCGGTCATGAACTCCAGATGATCCGCCGACAACGCCTTGTAACGCGCCGCCAGACTTGAGCCCGCCAACGGCGAAAGCTGCTCGGCATGCAGTTTCACCGGCAAGCCCAATTGCCCAGCGGTGATGAAAACCTGCTCGACTTGCGCCGGAGAGAACGCCAGGTACTCACAAAACGCGTCCACCGCATCGACCAAACCTTCCTCGGCCAATGCAGGCAGCATTTCGCTGCAGATGTGATTGATGTAGTCGTCAGCGCGGTCGGCGTATTCCGGGGGCAGCGCGTGGGCGGCCAGACAGGTGCTGCGCACCGTCACGGGCAGCGTGTTGCCCAGTTGGCGGATGACCCGCAGCAGTTTGCGCTCGCTGGGCAGGTCCAGGCCGTAACCGGACTTCATTTCCACCGTGGTCACGCCATCCCTGAGCAAATGCCGCAGACGGCGCTCGGCGCTGGCGTACAGCTCGTCTTCACTGGCGGCGCGAGTCGCGCGCACGGTGCTGGCAATGCCGCCGCCGGCTGCGGCGATTTCGGCATAACTCACACCTTGCAGACGCTGCTCGAATTCGCCGCTGCGGTTGCCGCCGAAAACCGTGTGAGTGTGGCAGTCAATCAGGCCCGGCGTGACCCACGTGCCGTTCAAGTCGATGACACTGTCGTAAGTTGCTTCAGCGAGCGCCGCTTGAGGCCCAATCCATTCGATCAACGCTCCAGACGTCACGATGGCGGCATCCTCGATGATCGAGTATTTGCCTTGGGCCATGCTTGCTACGTGACAGTGTTTCCAGAGCGTTTTCATGTCCAGTCTCCGAGGTTACCGATGGGTGGGAGGCGAATGTTCAGAGCGTTTGACCCATATGAAGTAGGCCGCGATCAACAGCACAACCCAGCCTGCGCCGACGATCAGCGCGATACGGTTGTCCGGGAAATAACCCAGCACGCCGAAGATAAACAGCATGAAGACGATGGCTGCGGCGGGAGCGTAGGGCCAGAACGGCACCGGGAATTTCAGCTGCGCCGCTTCTTCGCGGCTCATCTTGCGGCGCATGGCGACCTGGGTCAGCAGGATCATCAACCAGACCCACACGGTGGCGAAGGTCGCAATCGAGGCGATGACCATGAACACGTTTTCCGGGATTCGGTAATTCATCCAAACACCAAGCAGCAGCGCGACACCCATTACCAGCACGGTCATCCATGGCACGCCCTGTTTGGACAGTTGCGAGAACGCCGCCGGTGCCTGGCCCTGTTGCGCCAGGCCGTACATGATGCGGCCGGCGCCGAACACGTCGCTGTTGATCGCCGACACCGCAGCGGAAATTACCACCACGTTAAGCAGCGCAGCCGCCCATGGCAGGCCGAGGCTGGAGAAGATCTGCACGAACGGGCTGTTGGCCTTGGTGATCTGCGACCACGGAAACAGGGACATCAGCACGAACAACGTCAGGACGTAGAACAGCAGAATACGCAGCGGCACCGAGTTGATGGCCTGCGGGATGGTGCGTTGCGGGTCTTTGGCTTCACCCGCGGTGATACCGATGATTTCGATGCCGCCGAACGCGAACATCACCACCGCAAAGCAGGCGATCAGGCCGCCGATGCCATTAGGCATGAAACCGCCATGGGTCCACAGATTGCTGATGCTGGAAACCGTCTCGCCACTGCCTGACAGGTTTACGCCGAACAGCAATAGCCCGAGCCCGGCGACGATCATCGCGACAATGGCGCCAACTTTAAGCAGTGACAGCCAGAACTCGGTTTCGCCGAAGACTTTGACGTTGCACAGGTTCAGCGCGCCGATCAGGAACACAATGCCCAGTACCCAGATCCAGCGCGGGACTTCCGGGAACCAGAAACCCATGTAGATACCGAACGCGGTGACGTCAGCGATGCAGACAATGATCATTTCAAAGGCATAGGTCCAGCCGAGCACGAAGCCCGCCATTGGGCCTAGGTACGTGCTGGCGTATTCGCCGAACGAGCCGGACACCGGGTTGTGCACGGCCATTTCACCCAAGGCGCGCATGACCATGAAAACGGCTGCGCCGCCGATCAGATAGGCCAGCAAAACGGCCGGGCCTGCCATCTGGATCGCCGAAGCCGAGCCGTAGAACAGGCCGGTGCCAATGGCTGATCCCAGTGCCATGAAGCGAATGTGCCGGGCCGAAAGCCCGCGTTTCAAACCTTGCTGTGACGTCATTTCAATCCAATCCGGTTTCTTTCCAGCGAACTGCCAGGTACTCAGGCGCGCAAGGATACCTGCTGGGTCGCGTCGGCCAAATCATTGGCCTGTCGGGTGTCGCCTGGCTGACATCCGGTGTCATGGATGTCTATACGTTTGTGGCCCTTCGCGGCTAAAGCCGCTCCTACGGACGACACGCATCCGTAGGACTGGCTTTAGCCGGGAGGACGTCATCACATTTGCCGCATCTGTTTTGTCAGGAATATCGAGTCATCGTTCTTCGCGGGCAAGCCCGGCTCCCACAGGAGAACACGATCTCATGTTGGAGCAGCCGGGGTGGCGCTCCCACAGGGGGACGCATTCCTTTGTGGGAGCTGGGCTTGCCCGCGATATAGGCGACTCAATCTAAAGTCATACCGCGTCCAGTCTTATCGTCGGAATGCCGCCCAGACCAGGCTCAGCTCCCACATGAGTGGTGTGCTCCGTAAGATTGGATTCGCCTCGCGAGACATCGACTGTTGCCGACCGGCACTGGCGAAACACTCTTTCCAGCAACGCTTCACTCCTGAGCACCTTGGCGCTGCTGGCAATATCCGGGGCCAGCCAGCGGTCTTCGTCGTAGGGCGGGACTTCTTCGCGCAGCACACGCCACGCGGCATCGGTGCCGACGCCAAAGCGCTGGAGCTTCAAAAACTCGAAGGCCTGTGCCGCGAGCAAATACTCGATCGCCAGGATCTGCGTAGTGTTATCCAGCACTTTGTGCAGCTTCAGCGCCGCGTTGGTGCCCATGCTCAAGTGGTCTTCCTGCAAACCCGAGGTGACAAAATTGTCGGTCACTGCCGGTTGCGCCAGTTGGCGGTTTTCCGCGCACAACGACGCTGCGACGTACTGTACGATCATCATCCCCGAGTTGACCCCCGGCTGGCTGACCAGAAACGCTGGCAGGTTGCTGATGGTCGGGTTGATCAGGCGATCCAGACGTCGCTCGGCAATCGAGCCCAGTTCAGCGACAGCAATCGCCAGCAGATCTGCCGCCATGGCGACAGACTGACCGTGCGGGTTGGCTTGCGATACCACGCGGTACGACTCAGGTGTGCCGAGCACCAGCGGGTTGTCTGTCGCCGAGTTCAGCTCGATTTCAATCTGCCGGGTTGCGTGTACCAACTGATCGCGGGTCGCGCCATGCACTTGCGGGATCGAGCGAACGCTCAGCGCGTCCTGAGTCCGTATGCCACGGCTGTTGACCACCACTTCACTGCCATCCAGCAAACCACGCAGGTTGCTGCCGACGATTTGCATGCCCGGATGCGGCTTGAGCGCGATGATCTCGGCATCGAAGGCATTGATCTGGCCGCCAAGCGCTTCAAAACTCATTGCACCGATTACGTCCGCCCACTGTGTCAGGCGTTGCGCATCGGCAATTGCCAGACAGCTCAGGCCAGTCATGCACGGCGTGCCGTTGACCAGGCACAATCCGTCTTTCGCACCGAGTATGACCGGGCTCAAGCCCTCGGCATCCAGCGCTTGCTGCGCAGGCATGACATGGCCGCGATAACTGACGTCGCCCACGCCCAGCAAGGCAATGCCGATATGCGCCATGTGGGTCAGATAACCTACTGAACCCTGGGACGGCACGTACGGTGTGATGTTGCGGTTGAGCAAATTCAGCAGCGCCTCGACGACTTGCCGGTGCAGCCCGGATTTGCCCTGGCTGTAGTTGATGATCGCCGCGCAGATGATCGACCGGGTTTGCTCGTCTGAAAGCGCTACGCCGACGCCGCACGCGTGGCTCAGCAGGGTGTTGCGCGACAACTGGCTCAGTTGTTCGCCTTGCAGTGAAATATTGCACAGCGCACCCAGCCCGGTGTTCACGCCATAAGCACGCTCGCCGCTGGCGACGATGCGCTCGACAATGGCCTGAGCGTTGTCGATCCGCGCCCAGGCGCTGGCCGAAAGCGCCAGTTGCGCACCCCGGCGAGCGACTGCAACCACGTCCTGCCAACGGACCTGACCTTCACCAATCACCACTTGTTCGACGGGCGACATCTGCACGCTTCCTTACACAGTCACTGCGCGCCGCTGCACGAAACGATCAACGTATTCGTCGGCGGGGGAGTAGAGGATTTCTTTCGGAGTGCCCACCTGAATCAACTGCCCGTCCTTGAGAATCGCGATGCGATTACCGATGCGCACGGCTTCGTCGAGGTCATGGGTGATAAACACGATGGTCTTCTTCAGGCTGCTTTGCAGTTCCAGCAACTGGTCCTGCATTTCCGCGCGAATCAACGGATCCAGGGCGCTGAACGCTTCGTCCATCAGAATGATGTCGGTGTCAGCCGCCAATGCGCGGGCCAGCCCCACCCGTTGGCGCATGCCGCCGGAAAGCTGATGAGGGTATTTGTTTTCGTAGCCTTGCAGGCCTACGGTACTGATCCAGTGACGGGCGCGTTCGATGCAATAGTCTTTGCTCTCGCCGCGAACTTTCAGGCCGTAGGCGACGTTGTCCTCAACGGTCTTGTGCGGCAGCAGGCCAAAGCTCTGGAACACCATGCTGATTTTCTTGCGACGAAATTGGCGCAAGGCTTCCATGTCGTACTGCAGGATGTCTTCGCCATCGACCAGGATTTCACCGCTGGTGGGGTCGATCAGCCGGTTGAAATGGCGCACCAGCGTAGATTTGCCCGAGCCGGACAGGCCCATGATCACGAAAATCTCACCGCTGCCGATGGACAGCGACAAGTCATTCACGCCGACCACGCAGCCGGTTTTTGCCAGGACTTCATCCTTGCTGTTGTTCTGCCTGACCATTTCCAGCGCGTCCCTGGAACGGTTGCCGAAGATCTTGAAGACGTTGCGGACCACGATTTTATTGGGCTCTTGATTGCTCATTTGTTTGCCTCATGCCGTGGTCGGCCGTATGCCTGGGTGATGCGGTCGATGACCACTGCGAGAATCACAATCGCCAGCCCGGCTTCCAGTCCGCGTCCGACGTTCAGGGTCTGAATGCCCACCAACACGTCTTCGCCAAGACCGCGAGCGCCGATCATCGAGGCGATAACCACCATCGACAGGGCCATCATCGTGGTCTGATTGATCCCGGCCATGATGCTTGGCAGCGCCAGCGGCAGTTGCACACCGAACAATTGCTGCCAACGATTGGCACCGAACGCATTGATCGCTTCCATGACTTCGCCGTCCACCTGACGAATGCCCAGGTCGGTAAGGCGAATCAGCGGCGGCGCGGCGTAGATCACGGTGGCGAAAATCGCCGGGACCTTGCCCAGGCCGAACAGCATCAATACCGGTATCAGGTAAACGAAGCTAGGCATGGTCTGCATGATGTCCAGCAACGGCATCAGCACCGAGCGCAGGCGGTTGCTGCGTGCCGAGAGGATGCCCAGCGGAATGCCGATGATCACCGAAATCAACGTGGCGACCAGCATCAGCGCCAGGGTCTGCATCAGCTTGTCCCACAGCCCGACGGCACCGACCAGAAACAGCAGGCCGACTATGACGGCAGTGGTCGTAATCTTGCGCGTGGCGTGCCAGGCGATGCCGCCGACGATGGCCAGCATCAACCACCACGGCGCCATGCGCAGCAGGCCTTCGAGATTGACGATGGCCCACAGCAGCGTGTCGGAGATCTGCCGGAACACATCACCGTAATTGGTCACCAGCGCATCAACCCAGTCGTTGACCAGATTGGCGATGGAGAATGTGAAGCTTTCGGGGAACATAAGGTGCTCTCTGAACTGGAATTCAATCCTGTGGGAGCCGAGCTTGCTCGCGATAAGGCTGAACGCGATCTAACGTGAACTGCGTCCAGCCTTATCGCGAGCAAGCTCGGCTCCCACAGGGGAATGAGTGTTGCCTAGAGTGAAGCATCCACCTTTTTAGCCGCTTCTTCACTCACCCAGGCATGCCAGACTTCAGGGTGTTCCTTGAGGAAGATCTTCGCCAGTTTCGGCGATTCGATACGGTCCTTGGTCATGCGGGCCAGGTTCTGGTTGAGCAGATCGATCGGGATGTTGACCTTTTCCATGACCGACACCAACTCAGGCGCCTGCTCGTGGAAGGCTTTGGACAGGCCGACCTTGATCTCGATGGTCTTGTTAACGCCATCCTTCTCTTCCAGGCGCACCATGTCTACTTGACCCATCAAAGGCGTCGGCGACCAGTAGTAAGTCAGGATCGGCTCGCCACGTTTGTAGCTGGACAAAATCGCCGCATCCAGCGCCGGGCCAGTGCCTGGGCGGAAGTTGGTGTACTTGTCTTCCAGGCCGTAGCTTTTCAGCATCTCGCTGTTTTCCAGCTCACAGGTCCAGCCAGCCGGGCAGTTGTAGAAGCGGCCTTTGCCGGGTTCTTCAGCGTCCTTGAACAGCGTCGAGTATTTGGCCAGGTCGCTTATGGATTTCAGGTCCGGAGCCTTCGCTTCCAGCTTGCGCTTGGCGTCGCCTTCGATCACATAGCGCGGCACGTACCAGCCTTCAACCGCACCTTTGACAGGGCTACCGACACCGACTACTTTTCCGGCTTTCTCAGCTTTGTTCCACACTTCGCTGCGGCCGACCCACTCTTCGGCAAACACCTGAATATCGTTGGTGCTCAGGGCGTTTTCCATGGTGATGGAATTGCCCGGCAGGCTGTCGACTTCACAGCCATAACCCTTGTTCAGGACTACCTGCAACACGTCGGTCAGCAACATTGCGCTTTCCCAGTTCAGACCGGCGAACTTTACCGGCTTGCCGGATTCACACCAACCCGCTGCCTGACTCGCGCCAGCCCCGGTGAGCAAACCCAGTGAAATCAACGTGGACAGCAGTGCCTTCTTGGTTTTCATTGCGTGACGCTCCTCGCGAATGGATGTGGCAGTTTCCAGATCAAAAGGCCAGAAGCCTGATTGCAGGACACTTGACGGTCCTTTGGGGTGGTCAGTTCACTAACACTGTGTGGTCGGACACTGAATGCAGAACCTGTGGGAGCGAATTCATTCGCGAAGAGGCCCTACCTGAAAAGGTATCGTCGCCTGACACACCGCTTTCGCGAATGAATTCGCTCCCACAGAAATGCATTCAATTCAATTGCATCGTTGGCACACCCTAGCCTTAATTCCCAACCATCGGCAGGTTCAAGCCCTTCTCGTTGGCGCAATCGATCGCGATCTGATAACCCGCATCCGCATGGCGCATCACGCCGGTCGCCGGGTCGTTGTGCAGGACGCGGGCGATGCGTTCGGCTGCTTCGTCTGTACCGTCGCACACGATCACCATGCCCGAGTGCTGCGAAAAGCCCATACCGACACCGCCGCCGTGGTGCAGCGAAACCCAGGTCGCGCCGCTGGCGGTATTGAGTAGGGCATTGAGCAGCGGCCAGTCGGACACGGCATCGGAGCCGTCCTGCATGGATTCTGTTTCGCGGTTCGGGCTGGAGACCGAGCCGGAATCCAGGTGGTCACGGCCGATCACAACCGGTGCCGACAACTCGCCGCTGCGGACCATTTCGTTGAACGCCAGACCGAGTTTGGCGCGCTGACCCAGGCCTACCCAGCAGATACGCGCTGGCAGGCCCTGAAAAGCAATGCGCTCGCGGGCCATGTTCAGCCAGTTGTGCAGGTGCGCGTCGTCCGGGATCAGTTCTTTGACCTTGGCGTCGGTTTTGTAGATGTCTTCCGGATCGCCCGACAGCGCGGCCCAGCGGAAAGGCCCTACGCCGCGGCAGAACAACGGACGAATGTAGGCCGGTACAAAACCCGGGAAGTCGAACGCATTGGCTACGCCTTCTTCCTTGGCCATCTGACGGATGTTGTTGCCGTAGTCGAACGTAGGAATCCCCATCTTCTGGAAGGCCAGCATCGCCTCGACGTGTTCAGCCATGGACTGCTTGGCGGCTTTGACCACTGCTGCCGGTTCGGTCAAAGAGCGCGCGCGATACTCGTCCCAGGTCCAGCCCTTTGGCAGGTAACCGTTGAGGGGATCGTGGGCGCTGGTCTGGTCGGTGACCATGTCCGGGCGTACACCGCGACGAACCATTTCCGGCAGGATTTCTGCGGCGTTGCCGCACAAGGCGATGGAGATTGCTTTGCCTTCAGCGGTGTATTTGGCGATGCGCGCCAGGGCGTCGTCGAGATCGACGGCCTGTTCATCGACGTAACGCGTCTTGAGGCGGAAGTCGATGCGGCTCTGCTGGCATTCAATGTTCAAGGAACTGGCACCGGCCATACCGGCAGCCAGTGGTTGTGCGCCACCCATGCCGCCCAGGCCTGCAGTCAGGACCCACTTGCCTTTTAGGCTGCCGTTGTAATGCTGACGACCGGCCTCGACGAAGGTTTCGTAAGTGCCTTGGACGATGCCCTGGCTGCCTATGTAGATCCAGCTGCCTGCAGTCATCTGGCCGTACATGGCCAGACCTTTAGCATCCAGTTCGTTGAAGTGCTCCCAGCTCGCCCAATGCGGCACCAGATTGGAGTTGGCGATCAACACCCGAGGCGCGTTGCTGTGAGTCTTGAACACGCCGACCGGTTTGCCGGACTGAACCAGCAGTGTTTCGTCATCATTCAGGTTGGTCAGGCTTTCGACGATCTTGTCGTAGCACTCCCAGTTGCGTGCTGCACGGCCGATGCCGCCGTAAACCACCAGTTCTTTAGGGTTCTCGGCAACTTCCGGGTCGAGGTTGTTCATCAGCATGCGCAACGGCGCTTCGGTCATCCAGCTCTTGGCGGTCAGCGTGGTACCGCGAGCAGCGCGAACTTCGACGTCACGGTAGCGGGTCCAGTGTTGGGTATTCTCGGTCACGAAAGAAGTCCTCAGCGATCAGTTCAATGCACTTGGCTTTACTTGTATGTACAAGCATATGCAATTGAAATACCAACTCTCGAAAACCAGCCTGTAGGAGCGCGCTTGCCCGCGATGGTGTCGGGTCAGCCTATACATGTGTCGGCTGATCTGACGCTATCGCGGGAAAGCGCGCTCCTACAGAGAACTTCATTTAATTCAAAAGGTTGGGGATTTTAAAGCCGCAGTGAGGGGCAGGATGCCTGATCGGATTTTCAGGGGGATGGCAGAGCGATCAGATCTCTTACCCCCCCCAAGCCAATCCATCTGTGCATGTTACTGCGCAGAAGATTTGCTTGCTTTTGGGGCGCTCGGTAACGAATTGGTGCGCGGTTTGGGTCAGATCACCTTAACGGCACGCCCGATGAACTGGATCGGCCCGGTTGGTTTGCCAATCGGCGAGCCGGTGGCCTGTTCCAGCGTCAGCTCGAACAGTTGGTTGGGCTGCAACGGCGGCAGTTTATCCAGGGGCACTTGCAGGGTTTGCCCCGGCTTGACCAATCCCAGAGACACGGGACCTTGCCAGTCGTCGCCCTTGGTCCAGAACTCCAGTGCCTTGTCGGCGGGCACTTCGGTAACGCTCAGGGGGATGAGCTGGATGTCTTGTGAATTACTGGTCTGAACCACCCAGCCCGGTGCTTTATCCTGCGGCGCGACCAGCACCACCAGATAAGACGGCGATGGAGTCGTGCGTGATTGAGTGAGCAAGGTCATGCCTAACACCAGCGACGCCGCAAGGCCTGCACCGGCCAGGCCGCGCCAGATCGACAGGTTGTTCCACCAGCTTTGTACGTCGCGTTTTGAGGTTTTCTGTGGTGCAAGCAGATCATCCAGGCTGCGCTCGATCCTCGCCCACAGATGCGCTGGCGGTTTTTTCGGTTCCACCATGTCCGTCAGTGGCAACAGACGTTCTTCCCACGCATCGACTGCGGCCCGCAAGGCGGGCTCGTTGGGCAGCCGACGCTGTACTTCAATTCGTTGCCGGGCAGACAAAGTGCCCAGCACATATTCGCCCGCCAACTCGTTGAGCGGTTTTTGGGGTTCAGTGCCCGAGCTGTTGCTCATCCGATGCACTCCCGTAATGCATTCAGGCTGCGCTTGATCCAGGCTTTTACAGTGCCCAGCGGCGCGCCGACTTTTTGCGCAATCTCTTGATGTGAATAGCCGTCCACGTACGCGTGGAACACGCAATTGCGACGTACCGGTTCAAGCTGCTCCAGACAGAACTCGATCCGCCCCGGATTCACCCGCCAGTCAAAACTGTCCACCGTTTCGTTCCAGCCTTCCAGCGTTGCCTGGGCTTCACCGTGCTCGTCTTCATCTTCGCTCTGCACCTCACGGGCATTGTTGCGAATGGCGTTCAACGCCAGATTTCGGGTGATGCTGAATATCCAGCCACGGGCCGACCCTCGGGTCTTGTCGAAGCTTGTCGCCCCGGTCCAGACCTTGATGAAGGCGTCGTGCACGATGTCCTGAGCCAATGCGCTGTCACGCACCAGGCGTTGCGCAACACCGAGCAGACGAGGGCTTTCCTGAGCATACAGCCGCTCAAGCGCCTGCCGTTCGCCTCGGGCGCAGGCATCCAGTGCTGCTTCGTAATCAAACAGGGATTCGTGGGAGGACAATTCAATACGCCGTTTACAGAGAACTTCCACTCCGATTTGAATCGGAGCACCCGCGCAGGAGCATAGACCAGTTCCTGCGCAGGCTCGCGCTAATTACTTGGCAGACCAGAAAATGTAGTCAGCCTGGTATTTAACGATTTCCTTCGCGCCCTTGTTGCTTTCGGCACACGCTTTGGCTGGCGCTACGCCGCCTTTGAGCGCGGTGCGCTGAATGTAGGCAACACCGGTCATCGCGCCTTTGCCTTCAGCCGGGTTGGCTTTGACCAACTGGTACGGCAGGTTACCAGCGCTGGATGGGGCCACGGCGAGCTGGGTGCCGGTCACTTTGGAACCGTCTTTAGCTTCCCAGGTGGCTGGCGGGCCGTAGTAAGTACCGACTTGCTTGCCGCTGCGATCATTGAGCACGGCTTTAGGACCCACGAATGCCCACTCCATGCCTTCGGCAGCATTGGCTTTGGCGCGGCACTCGTAAGTGATTTCGCCTACGCCGGTGGTTTCCATGCTGACTTTGAAGCCATCTGGAACCCGCACGGTTTCCGGCAGGTTGCTTTGAGCGAAGGCAGAGGGCGCCAGGCAAGTGAAAGCCAGTGCAGCACCAGTCAGGCAGAGCAAGCGTTTTGCGTTCATGCAGACATCTCCAGTTTTGGGTTTTCGCTTAACAGCCAAACCGGCTGCTTATCTGTACTACCCGCGAGAAACCCATCTGGATGCAGCGATTTGAAAATAAATTTTCAGCCCTTGCTGATTCGGCTGCGCAGCAGGATCACACCCGCAATCGCCGCGAGTCCTGAACCCATTAATACGCCGACTTTCACTTCGTCGATCAGGTGCGCAGAGCCGGGGAACGCGAGGTTGCCAATAAACAAACTCATGGTGAAACCGATGCCGCAGAGGATCGCTACGCCATACAACTGCACCCAGTTGCTACCTTCTGGCAACGAGGCCAGACCGGAGCGGATGGCCAGAACGGCGGCAAGGAACACACCAATCTGCTTGCCGACGAACAAGCCTAGCGCAACGCCAAGTGGCACGGGATCGATCAGGTTCTGCAGGGAAATCCCCGATAACGACACCCCGGCATTGGCAAAGCCGAATATAGGCACTATGGCGAACGCTACCCAGTAATGCAGCTTCTCTTCGAGGAACAGCAGCGGCGAGCGAGACTCTTCTTCAGGCTTGCCCAAAGGAATGCACAGCGCCAGAGCGACACCGGCCAAGGTCGCGTGAACGCCCGATTGCAGAACGAAGAACCACAGAGCCGCACCCAGCAGCAAGTACGGCAACAGGCGACGCACGCGCAGGCGATTCATTACGATCAGGACGGCGAGTGTGGCAAAAGAGGCGAGCAGCATCGGCATGTTCAGGCCGCTGCTGTAGAAGAAAGCGATGATGGTGACGGCGCCCAGATCGTCGAGGATCGCCAGAGCGGCGAGAAAGACTTTCAGGGAAGTGGGCACGCGTTTGCCTAGCAGTGACAGCACGCCCAGCGCGAATGCAATGTCGGTAGCAGCGGGGATCGCCCAGCCGCTCATGGTTTCCTGATTGCCCCAGTTGACTGCGATGTAGATCAGCGCTGGCACCAGCATGCCGCCGGCTGTTGCAAAGCCGGGCAGGGCGCGTTGACCCCAGGTGGCCAGCCCGCCCGCGAGTACTTCACGTTTGATTTCCAGGCCGACCATCAGGAAGAAGATCGCCATCAGCCCGTCGTTGATCCACAACTCAACGGAAAGCCCCAGCCAGACGCTGTGCAGTGCCGCGAAATAGCCAGCGGAAAGGCCGGAGTTGGCGACGATCAGTGCAGCGAGTGCTGCGCCCATCAATATGATGCCGCCAGCCGATTCCGAGGCCAGGAAACTGGCAAGTATGGCGATGGCTCTTGGGGTTTCTTTTTTGTTGTTTTCGGCAGTCATTGGCGGTGGGGGCGTCCTTGGTTTTTGATTCGCGCCACATCCTCTGTAGGAGCGCGCTTGCCCGCGATTGCGGTGTGTCAGTCATCATAAAAAGCGGCTGAACCGACGCAATCGCGGGCAAGCGCGCTCCTACAGGAAAGGTGCGTTCAGATTTTGGTCAGCTCAATCAAACAACAGCGGCTAGCACGTGGCGCATAAAGCACAACCTCCAGCAACGCGCCGGATTCATTATCCAGCTGCAGACAATCGTGTTTTTCCAGCAACTGCGGCGGATGCTCGGCCAGGTTCGCGGCCATCTGCTCTGCGGCGCTGAACACCAACAGCGTAGACGCCGAACTGAACAGGCGTTGAGGTTTGAGCACATCGACCCACTGCAAACTGACCCGATAACGGTCCGGCGAGTAGATCAGGTTGAAATCGCGAATCGCACCCTCAAGCAATGTGCAACTTACCTGGCTGTCGCCGCTGAACGCGAAGGGATCGCCGGGCAGCAGTGGCTCGGTCGTTTTGCCGTCGATATCCAGCTTCATGCCCGCGCCTTGCAGCACTGTGATGATGCGTTGATAGCCAGGAAACAGGGAAAAGCCCCCGGACTGCTGGATATCGGCAATCGACAGACGCCAGCCGAAACCTTCCAGCCCTTCGCCCGCATCCCGGGTCACTTCTTCAGTGCTGCCGCCGCCGTTTTTCCAGGGCATGCGCGGGTAGTCAGCGACGCGTAAAACAGTCAGTTGGCTCATTTGCTGAAACGTCCTTCCAGGCGATGACGGGAACCGGGGTGGATCAGGCGCGCGGCGGTCACTGGCTGGCGGCCGGACCACGTGCGGCGGCGGATCAAGAGGCAAGGTTCACCCGGGCTGATCTGCAACAGCTCGCACTCATCAGGCTCGGCCAGAATGGCCTCAACCACATGCTCGCCTTCGGTCAATGGCGCGACTTGCGAAAGATAAGCGTAGGGCGTTTGCTGGGTGAAGTCCTGACTCAAGTAGTCCGGCGCGACCAACGCATTGACGTAGCGATCTTCGATTTGCACCGGCAGATCGTTTTCCAGATGCACGATCAACGAATGGAACACCCGCTGACCTTCGCGCATATCCAGCGCCAGAGCTCGTTCGGAGCCAGCAGCTTCTTCTTTCAGGAGGATGACCTTGCAGGTGTGACGATGACCCCGTGCTGCGATTTCATCCGCGATATTGTGGACTTCAAACAGTGCCGACTGACTCTTGGGCTCGGCGACGAAAGTACCAACGCCTTGCATACGCACCAACAGGCCTTCGGCGGTCATTTCACGCAGGGCACGGTTGATGGTCATGCGGCTGAAGCCCAGTTGGGTCACCAGCTCGCTCTCCGACGGCACGCGGTGATGCGGCGGCCAGTTTCCGCACTGGATCTGCTGGGCGATCATCTGCTTGACGCGGGCGTACAGCGGGGCCGGACTGTCGCCCATTTGGGCAGCCAATGGAGAAGTGGCAGGCGGAGTCGGCACTGAGGGCAATCCTTTTCGAAGGTAATTCAGGTGCAGGTCGGCGCTGATCTTGCAGCGCCTGGACATTAATAACGTGTGTTTACGCTACCCATTAACCTGTTCGGCGACAAGCTTGCCGGAGTTTACCGAGCGTGCAAACGTCTGTATATGTATATACAAATCACTTTTCGAGGGATGCAAAGCTATGTCCGCCTTCTTTGCCGAGCGTGCATTGTTGCCTGATGGCTGGGCCAATAATGTTCGCATTGAGGTCAGCGCCGCTGGCGTGATCACTCATATCGCCACGGAGGCTGATGCTTCAGGTGCGGAGTCGCTCAAAGGGCCGCTACTGCCAGGCATGCCGAATCTGCATTCTCACGCATTCCAGCGGGCGATGGCCGGGCTGGCGGAAGTCGCAGGCAACCCCAATGACAGCTTCTGGACCTGGCGGGATTTGATGTACCGCCTGGTTGGAAAGATTAGCCCACAGCAATTGGGTGTCATTGCCCGTCAGTTGTACATCGAAATGCTCAAGGGCGGTTTTACCTCGGTTGCCGAATTTCATTACGTGCATCAAGACACCTCCGGCAAGCCTTACGCAGACCCGGCGGAACTGGCGCTGCAAATCAGTCAGGCGGCGAGTTCTGCTGGAATCGGACTGACGCTGTTGCCAGTGCTCTACAGTCACTCCGGTTTTGGCGGGCAAGCGCCGAACGAAGGTCAGCGACGGTTTATCCACAGCACCGACAGCTACCTTGATTTGCAGGCGCGTTTGCAACTCGTACTACGTGAGCAGTCAGCGCAGCAGTTGGGTCTTTGTTTTCACTCGCTGCGTGCGGTAACGCCTGAGCAGATCAGCACTGTGCTGGCCGCTAGCGATCAACAATGTCCGGTGCACATTCACATCGCCGAGCAGCAAAAGGAAGTCGACGACTGCATGAGCTGGAGCGGTCGTCGGCCCGTGCAATGGCTGTACGAAAACGCTCCAGTGGATGAGCGCTGGTGTCTGGTGCACGCCACTCATGTGCAGCCTGATGAAGTGGTGCTCATGGCGCAAAGCGGGGCGGTCGCGGGGTTGTGCCTGACCACCGAGGCGAATCTGGGCGACGGGATTTTTCCGGCGGTGGACTACATCGCTCAAGGCGGGCGCTGGGGAATCGGTTCAGACAGCCATGTCTCGTTGAGCGTCGTCGAAGAGTTGCGCTGGCTGGAGTACGGTCAGCGGCTGCGGGATCAACGTCGCAATCGCTTGTATCGCAGCGATCAGCCGATGGTTGGCAGAACGTTGTTTGATGCAGCGCTGGTCGGTGGCGCTCAGGCGTTAGGTCAGCCGATTGGTCGACTGGAAGTGGGGCTGCGGGCGGACTGGTTGGTGCTGGACGGTAATGATCCGTACATCGCTACGGCGTCCGGCGACGGGATTCTTAACCGTTGGTTATTCGCAGGCAGCGACCGGCAGATTCGCGACGTGATGGTCAACGGCAAGTGGGTGGTACGCGAAGGGCATCATGCTGGGGAAGAGCAGAGCAATCGGGAGTTTGCGCAGGTGCTGCGGGAGTTGTTGGGGTAAGTATTCTTAACTTCTACCTAACAAAACGCATTCCTCTGAATTGAAATGCGTTCCCACAGGATTTGCGCCGACCTGAGGTTCACGCGAACCCGGTGGGACCGAATTTATTCGGGAAGACGGCATTCCTGACGACAAAGATGCTGCGAATGGACGGGCCCCTTCACGAATAAATTCGCTCCCACAGGGGCTTGTGTTTGCTGCGCGACAGCGCCGGTCTCACAGGTTCTGTGTATTACTTCCCGATCTTCGAATCCTCAACCCGCCAAACCAGCTTGGTGGTGTCGTACCCCTGCTGTTGGGCCTGGCTGAGCAGATGCTCTTTCACGTCCTTCGATATCGTTGGCGTACGCGACAGCAGCCACAGGTATTTGCGGTCCGGGTTGCCCACGACAGCGGTCTTGTAACCGTCACCGATGTAGAGCACCCAGTAGTCGCCTTTGGCTACGCCGGGCAGCAAGCGGGAAAACCAGTTATCAAACTCCACCCACAATTTGTCGGTTTTGCCCGGCACTTGCGGTGTCGCCGTGCCTGTTGCTTCCTGCCACTCGCCTTCGATCGTCCGGCAGCGGTTGGTCACGCCAACGTTGCCATCTTCCTTGAGGGCGTAATGCGCTTCGGATTGTGCGCACTTGCGCTGGAAGAACATCGGCAAACGGGCAATTTCGTACCAGGTGCCCTGATATTGTTTGAGGTCGACATTGCCAACCGTTTTAGGCTCGAGGTTTTCAGCAGAGTGCGCGAAACCGATTGCGAGAAAGCTGGCCATTAGCACCAGACTAAAACGCACAAGTAATTTGATCATCTGTTATTTCAAGCCCTGACCCGAGAAAAGCACAACCTTGTCGGCGGCATACTGCACGCTGATGAAACTGGTCTGATCGCCCCACGTGCAACTGGACATACCCAGCGCGCCGGAGCATTCAGTCGGGCTGCCCAGCAGTTGTTCAACTTCCGCCTTGGGCATGCCTGCAGACAGTTTCGAGTAATTTTCCTGATTAACCTTGCTACATGCGGCCAGCAGCACGCAAAACGACAACAACGCTAGAGAGCGCAGAGACATGGATGAAGCTCCTGAACGGAAAGGGTAACGCCGCAGCAAACGGTCGATGGGCAGGTTGCTGGCGTAATACCGAAAGCTTAGAAGAGAAAAGCGGGATCTGGTTCCGTTGAGGCATAAATCCATTTCATCGAAGGGACCGGACATTGTTGGAGCGAGGCTTGCCCGCGAAGAAAGATAACGCGGTATATCCGTACTAGTGTGGCCAGGGGTTCGCGGGCAAGCCTCGCTCCAACAAATATGCTTAAAACCTTGAGCCCGGCTCTTTCAGAATTCGATTTCTTCAGGCGTTGACGCAATGCCGAGAATTTCGTTGCGGTGCGGGAAGCACCCCAAGCGGATGATGACTGCCCTTGGCTTTTGCCACTTCGGAGGGTAATCCGGCAGAACCGAACCACCATTCCAGCAGCGGGAGCCAAGGGGCAGTCATATGGGTCAGGCCTTGTAGTACGAGGTCGCGCGCTCAACTTCTTCTTTCGAGCCCAGGAACACCGCAACACGCTGGTGCAGGCCATCCGGCTGGATATCGAGGATGCGCTGATGACCGTCAGTGGACGCGCCGCCAGCCTGTTCCACCAGGAACGACATCGGGTTGGCTTCGTACATCAAACGCAATTTGCCCGGCTTGGAAGGCTCGCGGCTGTCACGTGGGTACATGAACAGGCCACCACGGGTCAGGATGCGGTGTACGTCGCCAACCATCGCGGCAACCCAGCGCATGTTGTAGTTCTTTTTCAGCGGACCGTCTTCGCCAGCCAGCAGCTCGTCAACGTAGCGTTGTACTGGAGCTTCCCAGTGACGCTGGTTGGACATGTTGATCGCGAACTCTTGAGTTTCGGTCGGGATCTTGATGTCTTCGTGGGTCAGAACGAAGCTGCCCATTTCGCGATCCAGCGTGAAGCCTTTGACGCCGTCGCCCAAGGTCAGTACCAGCATCGTTTGCGGGCCGTAGATAGCGTAACCGGCAGCAACTTGCTTGGTGCCTGGCTGCAGAAAGGCCTTTTCATTCAAAGGTTCGTTCTGGGTCAGGTATTCGTTCGGGCAACGCAGTACGGAGAAGATAGTGCCGACCGGGGCGTTGATGTCGATGTTCGACGAACCGTCCAGTGGGTCGAAAACCAACAGGTAGGCGCCTTTCGGGTATTTGCCCGGGATCTGGTAAGCGTTGTCCATTTCTTCGGACGCCATGCCCGCCAGGTGACCGCCCCATTCGTTGGCTTCGAGCAGGATTTCGTTGGAGATCACGTCGAGCTTCTTCTGCACTTCGCCCTGAACGTTTTCAGTGCCCATGCTGCCGAGCACGCCGCCCAGTGCGCCTTTGGAAACGGCGTGGCTGATTTCCTTGCACGCTCGCGCCACCACTTCGATCAGGAAGCGCAGATCGGCAGGAGTGTTGTTGCTGCGGGTCTGCTCAATCAAATAGCGACTCAGGGTAACGCGGGACATGGATAGCTCCGAGAATAGGGGGGAATAAAAAACCCGCGCAGTTTAGCGCGAGTCGAGACGTAATACTGCCCATAAGACTGGGTTAACACCCATTGAGTTCACGGGTGGGCGGAGCTTAGGCGGAAAATGCTGAAACGGTGGCTGAAACGAAGTGGTCGAAGGGTGAAACGCGATCCCCTGTGGGAGCCGGGCTTGCTCGCGATAAGAACGACGCGATCTAAAGTGAACCGCGTCCAGCCTTATCGCGGGCAAGCCCGGCTCCCACATTGGCCGTATTGCCAAAGTGGGAGCAGTTTGCGCTTACTCCATTAATCCAGCGCCTTCCAGATATCCCCAGCGTATTCCCGGATTGTCCGGTCCGACGAGAACCATCCCATGCGGGCCGTGTTGAGTACCGCGGAGCGCCACCACTCTTTCGAGTCGTGCCAGTGGGCTTCGACCCTGGCCTGGGCTTCCCAGTAGGAATCAAAGTCGGCACAGACCAGAAAGCGGTCATAGGCCAGCAGTTGATCAATCAGGCCTGCGTAGCGGTTAGGATCATCCGGCGAAAACACCCCGCCCCGAATGGCTTGCAGGACGTCGTTGAGTCGACCCGATGCCGCCGCTGCCGCGTAAGCGCTGAAGTCGCCTACTTGCTTGTGGGCTTCTACTTCCCGAGAGGTCATGCCGAAGATGAACATATGCTCCAGACCTACCTGTTCGCTCATCTCCACGTTGGCACCGTCCAGTGTGCCGATGGTCAGCGCACCGTTGAGGCCGAATTTCATGTTGCTGGTGCCCGACGCTTCCAGACCTGCAGTAGAAATCTGCTCCGACAGGTCGGCTGCCGGGATGATGCTTTCGGCCAGGCTGACGTTGTAGTTGGGCATGAACACGACCTTGAGCAAACCGCGGACGGTAGGGTCGCTGTTGACGGTACGAGCGATGTCGTTGGTCAGCTTGATGATCAGCTTGGCCGAGTGGTAACTCGCTGCCGCCTTGCCCGCGAAGATCTTCACGCGTGGCACCCAATCGGTGCCTGGCTGAGCACGGATGGCCTGATACAAGGCGACAGTGTGGAACAGGTTCAACAGCTGACGCTTGTATTCGTGAATCCGTTTGACTTGCACATCGAACATCGCAGCCGGATTGACCACGATCCCCAGGCGCTCTTTGATGATCGCCGCCAGTGCACGCTTGCTGTGCAGGCGCTGATCCGCGAATTGCTTGCGGAAGGAGCTCTTGTCGGCGAACGGCTCCAGTTCGATCAAGCGTGTTTCAGCGTTATCCAGCACGTCTTCGCCCAGCGACTCGGTGAGCATCTGGGTAAGCTTGGGGTTGGCCTGGAACAGCCAGCGGCGGAAAGTGATGCCGTTGGTTTTGTTATTGATCCGCTCTGGATACAGTTTGTGCAGTTCGGCAAAAACCGTCTTGCGCATCAGTTGGGTATGCAGCGCGGAGACGCCGTTAATACTGTGAGAGCCAAGGAAAGCCAGGTTGCCCATGCGCACCCGACGACCGTTTTCTTCTTCGATCAGCGATACCGCACGCAGCACGTCAAAGTCGTGAATGCCTTTGGCGCGCAAAGTGTCGATGTGCTGGGCGTTGATGATGTAGATGATCTGCATGTGGCGCGGCAGCATCCGCTCCATCAGACCGACCGACCAGGTTTCCAGTGCTTCTGGCAGCAAGGTGTGGTTGGTGTAGGCGAGGGTGCCCACGGTAATCTTCCAGGCCGCGTCCCACGCGATGCCATGATTGTCGATCAACTGACGCATCAGCTCGGCCACGGCAATGGACGGGTGCGTGTCGTTCATCTGGATAGCCGCGTGTTCGGGCAGATCCATCAACGTGGCATGCATGTTCAGATGGCGGCGCAGCAAATCCTGCAGCGATGCGGAGACGAAGAAGTATTCCTGGCGCAGACGTAATTCCTGGCCCGCCTCGGTGGCATCGTTCGGGTAAAGCACGCGAGAGATACTTTCGGCGCGCACCACCTCGGCCACTGCACCAAAGTGGTCACCGGCGTTGAAGCGCTCCAGGTGCAAATCGCCTACTGCGCGGGCGCGCCACAGACGCAGGGTGTTCACGCTTTTGCCGCGCCATCCCACTACCGGGGTATCGTACGCAATGGCCCGAACGGTTTCCGACGGACGCCAGACCTGACGCTGTTCGCCGTCTTCATTGGTCAGCGTGTCGACACTGCCGCCGAAGCCGATGGGGTACACCACTTCCGGGCGTTCGAATTCCCATGGGTTACCGAAATCCAGCCAGTTCTCGGTCTGTTCCTGCTGCCAGCCGTCGACGATGGCCTGGCGGAAAAGGCCGTGCTCATAACGAATCCCGTAACCGTGACCCGCGATGCCCAGCGTCGACATGCTTTCCATGAAACAGGCAGCCAGACGACCCAAGCCGCCGTTACCCAGCGCTGCGTCGGGCTCAAGCAACTTGATGCGCTCGATGTCCACACCCAGTTCGGTCATCGCCTCACGGGCGACCTCCAGCAGGCCGAGGTTGCTCAGGCTGTCGTACAGCAGACGCCCGATAAGAAATTCCAGTGAAAGGTAATAAACCCGCTTCTGAACCTGGCGATAAATCTTCCGGGTGTGGTCCATCCAGTGCTCAACCATGTGGTCACGAGCAGCGAGTGCAACAGCTTCGAACCAGTCATGCTCAAACGCATGGTCAGGGTCCTTGCCCACCGAATAGGTGAGTTTGGCGAGAACAGCGGCGCGGAAAGCAGCCACTTCAGCGTCACGAACGAGTGGTTCCTGAGACATCGATACGACCTCAAGTAGTCAGACGAATAAAGGATGAGATTTCTTTGACTGTAGGGCGAGTCTGCAAAACTTTCCTGAAATTTCCTAAATTACTCAGGGCATGACCCACGTTACGACAGAAACATGTCGCTCTGGTTCGCCGGTTCAGGCAATTGGCAAACCGCTTGCATTGATCGTTCCACTCTCGGCAAGAGCTGCGAGTGACAGCATGAACATTCCTCGTTTCGGGTTTATGATGCCTCAAGGCAAAAAAATAGAAGAACCCGAATCGCACTCACGGAGCACCTATGCAGACCTTGTATCCGCAGATCAAACCTTACGCCCGGCATGATCTGGCTGTAGAGGCACCGCACGTTTTGTATGTCGATGAAAGCGGGTCACCGGAAGGTCTGCCGGTGGTGTTTATCCATGGCGGTCCAGGCGCGGGTTGCGATGCGCAAAGCCGTCGCTATTTCGATCCCAATCTTTATCGCATCATCACTTTCGATCAGCGTGGCTGTGGTCGCTCGACGCCTCATGCAAGCCTGGAAAACAACACGACCTGGGATCTGGTTGCCGATCTTGAGCGGATTCGCGAGCATCTGGGCATCGATAAGTGGGTGCTGTTTGGCGGGTCCTGGGGTTCGACCTTGTCCCTGGCGTATGCCCAGACTCACCCGGACCGCGTCCATGCTCTGATCCTGCGCGGTATTTTTCTGGCGCGCCCGCAAGAGATCGAGTGGTTCTATCAGGCCGGTGCCAGCCGCATGTTCCCGGATTACTGGCAGGATTACGTGGCCCCGATCCCGCTGGACGAGCGCGATGATTTGTTGACCGCGTTCCACAAGCGCCTGACCGGCACCGACCAGATCGCCCAAATGCATGCGGCGAAAGCCTGGTCCACATGGGAAGGCCGCGCCGCGACGCTGCGCCCGAACCCGCAAGTGGTTGATCGCTTCTCCGAGCCTCAGCGTGCATTGTCGATTGCTCGCATCGAGTGCCATTACTTCACCAATAATTCTTTCCTCGAAGAAAACCAGCTAATACGCGACATGCCGAAAATCGCCCATTTGCCGGGCATCATCGTGCACGGTCGTTATGACGTCATCTGCCCGCTGGATAATGCCTGGGAATTGCACCAGGCCTGGCCGAACAGCGAGCTGCAGGTGATTCGTGACGCTGGGCATGCTGCCTCGGAGCCAGGTATCACTGATGCTTTGGTCCGCGCCGCTGCACAGGTCGCCGCCCGGTTGCTGGATTTGCCGCCTGAAGAGGCTTGATTTGGACGCTACGCCTGTTTGAATTGGAGCGGGATTCACGGTAGGAGCGAATTTATTCGCGAAAGGGGGCGGTACATCCGATAGAAATTCATCGTTTGGTACATCGCATTCGCGAATGAATTCGCTCCCACAGGTATCCGTTTGATGCGCGATTGAATCACTAGGAATGGGCATGAAAGGCTTGCTACAACGCGCCGCTGCACAGGTCGCCGCCCGATTGCTGGATTTGCCGCCTGAAGAGGCTTGATTTGGACGCTACGCCTGTTTGAATTGGAACGGGATTCACGGTAGGAGCGAATTTATTCGCGAAGGGGGC
>NZ_JAGTPI010000068.1:0-30082 GCF_021147825.1 Pseudomonas quasicaspiana | reverse complement strand
GCATCAAGCCCTATCGCCAACAAGTTGCCTCCTACCTGACCCAGCGCAAACCGGTAGGAGCGAACTTGTTCGCGAGGCGGTCGACCTGATTCACCGCATCAAGCCCTATCGCCAACAAGTTGCCTCCTACCTGACCCAGCGCAAACCGGCAGGAGCGAACTTGTTCGCGAGGCGTCAGACCTGACTCACCGCATCAAGCCCTATCGCCAACAAGTTGCCTCCTACCTGACCCAGCGCAAACCGGTAGGAGCGAACTTGTTCGCGAGGCGGTCGACCTGATTCACCGCATAAAGCCCTATCGCCAACAAGTTGCCTCCTACCTAAAGCAGTAAACAGAATAGACAGTGCCTAAGCTTAAAACCTATACGTGTGGCTCACCCGGTTTGGCCGGTGCCGCATATTGCGGTTTCAGCTTGCCGTCCTTGTCCAGCAGCCAGGCGTCGAGGATTTCCCTGACGACGGGGCCTGCGACCCGGCCGCCTGCCTCGCCGTTCTCGATCATCACCGCCACCACGATCTTCGGATGGTCGGCCGGTGCAAAGCCGACGAACAATGCGTTGTCCCGATGGCGTTCGAGGGTCTTGGCGCGGTCATAGCGCTCGCCCTGCTTGATCGCCACCACCTGCGCCGTACCGCTTTTACCGGCGATGCGGTACTGCGCGCCCTGCGCCGCTGCACGGGCGATGCCGCGGGGATCGTGCATGACCATCTGCATGCCGATGTTGACCTGATTCCACTCGTTGGGATCATGCAGCACGATGTTCGGCATTGGATGCTCGTCCACCGGAGCACTGTCGCCGACCTCCATGGCCAGATGCGGACGAATCCACACGCCCTTGTTGGCGATCAACGAAGTGGCTTGAGCCAATTGCAACGGCGTGACCTGCATATAGCCCTGACCGATGCCGAGAATCACGGTTTCGCCGGGGAACCACGCCTGACGTCGCGTAGCACGCTTCCATTGCCGCGACGGCATCAGCCCTGCTGACTCTTCGAACATGTCCAGCGAGACCTTTTGGCCCAGACCGAACATGGTCATGTAGTCGTACATGCGGTCGATGCCCAGCTTGTGCGCCAGGGTGTAAAAGTAAGTGTCGTTGGAACGCATGATTGCAGCGTCCATGTCCACCCAGCCATCGCCGCTGTGGTTCCAGTTACGGTATTTGTGATCGAAGTCCGGCAACTGGAAATAACCGGGGTCAAAAACTTTGGTCGAGGCGTTCACAACGCCGCTGTCGAGACCGGCAATCGCCACTTCCGGCTTGATGGTCGAACCCGGTGCATAGAGGCCACGCAGGACCCGGTTGAACAGCGGCCGGTCGATGGAATCTCGCAACGCCGCGTATTCCTTGAAGCTGATCCCGGTGACAAACAGGTTCGGATCGAAGCTAGGCTTGCTGACCATCGCCAGTACCTGACCGGTTGCCGGATCCAGCGCTACCACCGAACCACGACGGTCCCCGAGCGCGGCTTCCGCAGCTTCCTGCAGGTGAATATCCAGGCTCAACGTGATGTTCTTGCCCGGGACCGGGTCGGTGTGTTTGAGCACACGCAACACCCGCCCCTGCGCGTTGGTCTCGACTTCTTCATAGCCGACCTTGCCGTGCAGTTCAGACTCGTAGAACCGTTCGATGCCGGTCTTGCCAATGGACTGAGTGCCGCGGTATTCAACGGAATCCAGTTGTTTGGCTTCTTTCTCGTTGATCCGCCCGACGTAACCGATGGAATGAGCAAAGTGCGCGCCCAACGGGTAATGCCGCACGAACTGAGGCTCGACGTCGATACCCGGCAACAGATACTGATTCACCGCCAGCACAGCGATCTGCTCTTCGTTCAGCTCGTACAACAACGTCACGGGTTCGAACGGGTGACGCACTTGCTTGAGGTCTTTGTCGAAGAGGATCCGCTCTTCCTCGGGCAGCTTGAGCAGCACCATCACTTCATCGATGACCTTGTGCCAATCCCCTGCCCGCTCACGAGTCAGCGTCATGTTGTAGCTGGGCCGGTTATCCGCCAGCACCACGCCATTACGGTCATAGATCAAGCCGCGCTCGGGAGCGATGGGCAGTACGTGCACGCGGTTATTTTCAGAGATGGTCGAGTGGTAGGCGAACTCGGTGACTTGCAGGAAATACATCCGCGCAACGAGGCACGCGCTCAGGACGGCCACGAGCAGCGCACAGGCGATCAACCGCTTGTTGACCAGCCGGGCATCTTTCTCGTGATCCTTTAAAGGAATTGGATCGGGCATTTCTACAGCTTCTCGGTGGTTGGCTAATACAGATGCTGGCCGCACAGCAAAAAATCTGTGAGGAGATGTTTCCGCACACGACAGGGTGCGCACGATACCAAGAAGTGGCTGTTCAGTGAGGATTTGTCTTATCTGAGAGGTATGAACGGCTGGCAAACAACAGAGGATTATTACTCTGAGCGCAACAGTCCATTGTGAAATGAGTGCGGCGCAACGTTTGGCAACATACCTATCATGGCGGACGTGCGGAAAAGATGATCGCGGAATCTGGCTTTTGCCTGCCTAGCATGCGCTTCGGGCTTACCGATTTGCCAGAGACCTAATGTCACACCCTCACGTGAGTTTTCAGTGTCCCTCAGTCGGACAAAACACCGTGTATTGACCGCGACACGCCAACTGTCGATGGGACTCGCTCCTGTCGTATGCGTTCGCAGGAGCCTCAAAAAAAATGACTGACCTGCCACCAAAAGGCCTGACCCGCCGCCAACTGCTGGTGTCCTCTGCAACCACCCTCGCCGCCGGTGCCGCCGCCAGCGCCAAGGCCGCCACCCTCACCGGCGTGCCGCAATGGGTGCCTTTCGATCACAACGGCCCGATGCATTACGAAACACCGGGCTGGCAGTTCTTCACCGCCGAAGAAGCCCGTGAAGTCGAAGCCATTGTCGAGCGCCTGATCCCCGCGGATGACCTCAGCGTCAGCGGCAAAGACGCCGGATGCGCCGTATTCATCGACCGCCAGTTGGCGGGCGAGTACGGTACTTTTGATCGCCTGTACATGCAGGGCCCGTTCGCAAAGGGCACGCCCATGCAGGGTGATCAATCGCCACTGGTGCCCCGTGAGCGCTATCGCCTGGGCATCGCCGCCTTGACCGGCTACTGCCAGAAGCAGTTTCAGAAAACCTTCAGCGCCCTGAGCAATGAAGAGCGCGACAAGGTCCTGACCGATCTGGAAAAAGGCTCGATTGAGCTGGAAGGCATCGACGCGAAGCTGTTCTTCCAGCAAGTGCTGGGCAACACCATGGAAGGCTTCTTTGCCGACCCCGTCTACGGCGGCAACCGCGACATGGTGTCGTGGAAAATGATCGGCTTTCCCGGTGCCCGTTATGACTACCGCGATTACATCGGTCGGCATAACCAGAAACTCGACCTCACACCGATATCGATCATCGGCAGCTCCGCCTGGCAAAAGAAGGGTTAATCGACATGGCTAGAAAACTACCTTCCACCGATGTGGTGGTTGTCGGACTCGGCTGGGCCGGATCTATCATCGCCAACGAACTCGCCGATGAAGGCTTGAGCGTCATTGGCTTCGAACGCGGCCCGTGGCGCGATACGGCGGCCGATTTCAACATCGCCTCCGCCACTGACGAATTGCGCTACGCGCGGCGTCAGGATCTGATGCTGCGTACCAAACAGAACACCTGCACCATCCGCAACAACGTCACGGAAACAGCCTTGCCTATGCGCAGCTGGGGTTCTTTTCACCCTGGTAACGGGACTGGCGGCGCAGGCAACCACTGGGCTGGGATTGCCTTTCGCTTTCAGCCTGAAGAGTTTCGCCTGCACAGCCACCTGACCGAGCGTTACGGCAAAGAGCTGCCCGCCGAGTTGACCCTGCAGGACTGGGGCACTGACTGGGAAGAGATGGAGCCGTTCTACACCAAGTTCGACCGTCTGGCCGGGGTTTCCGGCAAGGCTGGCAACATCAAGGGCGTGATTCAGGAAGGCGGCAACACCTTCGAAGGTGCGCGCTCGGAAGAATATCCGAACCCGCCGACCGAGCAGACCTACGCGCCGGTATTGTTCGCCGAAGCGGCGAAGAATCTGGGTTACAAGCCCTTCCCCGTACCCTCTGCACTGGTTTCCCGGGCTTACACCAACTCGTTGGGCGTGACCATGGGCGCCTGCACCTTCTGTGGCTTCTGCACCAACTACGGCTGCGCCAACTACTCCAAGGCCAGTGCGATCACCACGGTACTGCCGGTTCTGATTCGCAAGCCTAACTTCACCGCGAAGACCAATTGTGAAGTGCTGCGCGTGACCATGGACAGCACCGGCAAGCGCGCCACCGGGATCATCTTTGTCGATGCCAATGGCGAAGAGTTCGAGCAACCTGCCGATCTGGTGGTGATCAGCGCGTTCATCTTTGAAAACGTCCGTCTGATGCTGCTGTCCGGAGTTGGCAAGCCTTACGACCCGGTGACCAACACCGGTACTACCGGCCGCAACTATGCCTACCAGACCGCCAACAACGTGCGTCTGTTCTTCGATGACAAGAACTTCAACCCGTTCATCGGTGGCGGCGCCATCGGCATGGGCATCGATGAATTCAACAACGACAACTTCGACCACTCCGGTCTGGGCTTCGTCGGCGGCGGCAGCACTCGGGTAACCCCTATTGGCGCAGCGCCCATCGAATCGCGCCCGGTGCCACCCGGCACCCCGACCTGGGGTTCGAAATGGAAGCAGGCGACCGTCAAGAACTACGCAAACAGCATGTCCATCGGCTGTGAAGCCAGCAGCTATTCGATCCGTGGCAACTACCTGTCACTGGACCCGACCTACAAGGACCCGCTGGGGCGGCCACTGCTGCGTATCACCTTCGACTTCCCGGAAAACGATCGCAAGATGGCCGCGTACGTAACCGGCAAGGTCCATGAGATCGCCAAGAGCATGAACCCTGTGCAAATGGTCGACAGCGCCCAGACCGGGCACTGGAACAGCTCGCCCTATCAGTCCTCGCACATCGTTGGCGGTTTCATCATGGGCGCTGATCCGAAAACCAGTTCGGTGAACAAACACCTGCAGGTCTGGGATGTACCGAACCTGTTTGTGGTCGGTTCGTCGGCCTTCCCGCAGAACCCCGGCTACAACCCCACCGGCACCGTCGCGGCGCTGGCCTTCAAGGCCGCCGATGCGATTCGTACCCGATATTTGAAACGCCCAGGGGAGATGATCCCGGCATGAAGACTCTTCTCTCTGTCTGTGTGGGCGTATTGGGTCTGACCCTCAACGTCGCACACGCTGCCACCGGTGCCGACTCGTACAACCTGGTGGAACAAGGCCGTTATCTGACCACTTTGGGCGACTGTACCGCTTGCCATACATTGCCTGGCAAACCGGCATTCTCCGGCGGCGTGGTGCTGGATACGCCGTTCGGCAAACTGCTGGGGGCGAATATCACGCCTGACCTGGTCACGGGTATTGGCCGCTGGACCTTCGACGATTTCCAGAACGCCATGTCCAAAGGTCACGGCCTGGACGGCAAGCGCCTGTATGGGGCAATGCCGTACACCGCGTACACCAAGGTCACCCGTCAGGATAACCAAGCGATCTGGGCCTACCTGCAAACGCTGGATGCGGTGGACAACAAGGTTGAAACCAACCAGTTGCCCTTCCCGTTCAACGTTCGTACCAGCTTGCTGGCGTGGAACCTGATGAACTTCAAGGAAGGCGAATTCAAAGCCAACCCACAGAAGTCTGAACAGTGGAACCGCGGCGCTTATCTGGTGGAAGGTCTCGGGCATTGCGGTACCTGCCACACGCCCAAAGGCCTGACCGGGGGCGACAAGAACGATCAGTTCCTGACCGGTGCCAACCTGCAGAACTGGGTCGCGCCGAACATCACCGCCGACGCCCACAGCGGCATTGGCAAGTGGACCGAGGAAGACATCGTCAAGTACCTGAAGACCGGCGCCAACCGCTTCGACATTGCCTCAGGTCCTATGGCCGAGGAAGTCGAGCATTCTTCGCAACACTGGAAGGACACCGACCTCATGGCTGTGGCGGTGTACCTCAAGGACGGCGCGAAACCGGCTGAACCACCCAAGGCGCTGGACGCGAAAGACCCGGCCATGGTCGCAGGCAAAACCATCTATGCCGACCGTTGCTCAGCGTGCCACGTAGGCAATGGCGAAGGTACAGAGAACCTGTTCCCTAAACTGGCCATGGCACCATTGGTCAACAGCGCTGACCCGTCGTCGATGATTCGCGTGGTGCTGGCAGGCAGTCGTGCCGGAGCCACCGATGCTGCGCCCACCGCACCGGCGATGCCTGCACTGGGCTGGGCACTGTCCGATGACAATGTCGCCAACGTGCTGACCTACGTGCGCAACAGTTGGGGCAACGCCGCTCCTGCCGTATCCAGTGCAGACGTGAAAGCCGTCCGCGAGGCGCTGCAACCGAAATAAACGATTCACCTCCCCTTTGCCCGGCCTCTTCATGTCGCCGGGCATTTTTTTGCCCGGGTGAAGCTCAAGGGATGGCGCAGATCCTGTGGGAGCGAGGCTTGCCCGCGATGCATAAGATGCTGCTAGACGACATACCGCGTTATCGTTTATCGCGACCAAGCTCGGCTCCCACAAGTTACTGCCACATCAAACAGTACTCAGGTCAATCTGGCTGAATCCACTTCCTCTCGCACCGCCATGATGCTGCCCGGCCTCGTCATGTCGCCTTTTGCCCGAGTGAAGCTCAAGGAGTTCCGCAGATCCTGTGGGAGCAGAGCTTGCTCGCGATGCATAAGACGCAGCTAGACGACATACCGCGTTATCGTTTATCGCGAGCAAGCTCGGCTCCCACAAGTTACTGCCACATCAAACAGTACTCAGGTCAATCTGGCTGAATCCATTTCCTCTCGCGCCGCCATGATGCGCGGCAGATTATGCTCGATCCAGTTCGCCAGACTTTCGACCTGCTGCGCCACTTCTTCACCCATAGGCGTCAGGCGGTACTCCACGTGAGGCGGCACAACCGGCAACGCTTTGCGCTCAACGAAACCATCACCCTCCAGATGCTGTAACGTCTGCGAAAGCATTTTCTCGCTCACGCCGCCAATCTTGCGGCGTAGTTCACTGAAGCGGTGCATGCCGCTGCGCAGTACTACCAACACCAATACACCCCAGCGACTGCAAACGTGATTGAGCACGATTCGTGACGGACAATCAGCCGCCATCAACTCGCCCGCCCGCGCTTCCATCACTGCTGCGAGCAATGAACGGCTTTGCTGCTCTGATCCACTCATGACACTTACCTTTTTGTACGTACTTACGAAAGGTTAGCATCATGTTTATGCTCTGGCTTCCCTTAATACAGTCAAGGAACCGAGCATGTACGTCATTACTGGAGCAACCGGTCAATTGGGCCGTCTCGTGATTGAAAAGCTGTTGGCCAGCGTTCCTGCAGGACAAATCATTGCGGCCGTGCGCAGCCCGGAAAAAGCTGCCGACCTCGCTGCATTGGGCGTGCAGGTGCGTCACGCGGATTACTCACAAGCCTCGACCCTGGACAGCGCATTCAAAGGCGCCGAGAAAATCCTGCTGATTTCATCCAGCGAAGTGGGCCAGCGTACCGCCCAGCATCAAGCAGTCATCGACGCGGCAAAACGCGCCAACGTCAAGCTGCTGGCTTATACCAGCGTCCTGAATGCCGACACTTCACTGCTGGGCCTGGCGGAAGAACACCGTCAGACCGAAGCCGCACTGCAAAAGTCCGGCGTGCCTTTCGTGCTGCTGCGCAACGGCTGGTACACGGAGAACTACGCGGCGGGTATTCCTGCTGCGCTGGAACATGGCGCAGTGTTTGGCAGTGCTGCCGATGGCCGTATCAGCTCGGCAGCGCGGGCCGATTACGCAGACGCAGCCGTCGCGGTGCTGACCTCCGCTGAGGATCAGGCCGGTAGAGTCTATGAGCTGGCCGGTGACGACTCCTACACGCTAAGCGACTTTGCCGCTGAAGTATCAAAGCAGGCAGGCAAGACCGTGCCTTATACAGACTTGCCACAGGCTGATTTCCAGGCCGCACTGGTTCAGGCAGGCCTGCCAGGCTTTGTTGCTGATCTGCTCTCGGATTCGGATGCAGCCGCCGCTAAGGGTGCGCTATTCGATGCCCGTCGGCAGCTAAGCGCGCTGATCGGCCGCCCGACTACGCCGCTCGCCATCACCGTCGCCGAAACATTGAAGAACTGACGACACAGAGGCTCGCCCTGCGCCGTCAGGGCGAGCACTGGTTCACGGATCGGTTACCCCAACGGCCATCACCGAACAATCAAACCGAATGATTTTTTTCGACGGTTGTCCTAGAGCTACGAACAGAGCATTACGCACTGAGCCCTAGGAGCTGTATATGAAGAGCAAATCACTCGTCGCTTGTCTGGCAATTCTTGGCTGTGTGTCTCTGACCAGCCTGTCCGTCCAGGCCGCCGACGCCCCAGAGCCGACCATCGAGAAGTCCAAGGAGAACATGCATGAACTGGAACTCGGCTCTCGCGCCCCGGAAAAATTCCGCCGCCCTGAAGAAGGCCTGAAGGACTGGAGCAAGCGCGGACTGAAAGAGCCCGCCAAAGAATCCCAGTGGGTGCAGATCAACGATAAATATGTGCAGGTACAGCTCACCAATGGGCAAATCACTGAAATCGTGCCGGTGAAAAAGAAGTAAGAGCACTTGAATTGCAGGAGTGGCCCCGGTGTGCGTGACACCGCGCTGTCTCGCGGCAAACACTGGATCCTGTAGGAGTGAGCTTGCTCGCGATGGCGGTCGAACTGATGAGAAACTATCGCCTGACCAAACGCTATCGCGAGCAAGCTCACTCCTACAAAAAAGTAGCTGAATTCAAATAGTTATTTTTGCTAGACGAGAGCCGCCGAAGGCTGAGAAGCGATGTGTCTGATAAACCGCTATCGCAGCCTTCGGCAGCTCCTACAACAATTTCGCGCACACATCACTCAACCCCTCTTCCAGCAGCATGCTCAATACCTCCTGCCTTTGAAACACTTCTACCAAAGCTGATTGCCGAACCCGGCGCGCCCTGAAAGAATCAGCGGCCTTTTCAAACCGTGCGTCGCGGTGGGCCCGGAGCAAGCGATGGAACTGCACATTGTCATCAAAGGCCGCAAGGACCTGGCGAACCAGCTCTACGACCAATTGCGTGACAACATCGAGTCAGGTCGGCTCGCCGCCGGTGTGCAGTTACCGCCCAGCCGTTTGTTGGCCTTGCAACTGGGGGTTTCACGCAAAACCATCTCCGATGCTTATTCACGCCTGACCTACGAGAACTTCCTGGTCGGCAAAAGGGGCAGCGGCACCTTCGTCAACAGCCTGGCGACCGCCCAGTCTCGCCAGCAGGAAACCTGCGATCTGGCCAGTGCGGCAGTCCTGGAGAAATGGCAGAACCTGGAGCTGGGCCTGCGTCACCCAACTGGTGAAGAAACCCGACGCGGCGACTTCATTGGCGGCGCGGTCAGCCACAGTCATTTTCCCGCTGGTGAATGGCGACGTTGTATTCAGCATGCCTTGCGGCAACTGGCCAAAACACCCGGTTTGTACAGTCAGCCCCAGGGACTGGAGGTTCTGCGCAAGGCGATTGCCGGGCATATCGCCTTTGCCCGCGGCGTGCGATGCATGGCGGATGACATTGTTGTGTGTAACGGCGCGCAACAGGCGCTGGACCTTATTTCCCGGGTCCTGACCGAACCCGGTTGTTGCGTCGCCATGGAGGATCCGGGTTATAGACCGGCCCGTCTATTATTCTCTGCCCAAGGCGCAAGGGTGGTTGGCGTACCGGTGGACGCAGACGGCATACAAGTGGATGCGATCCCGGAGGACGCACGCTTTATTTACGTCACGCCGTCGCATCAGATGCCATTGGGCATGCCCATGAGCATGGCGCGTCGTCAGGCCTTGCTGGACAAGGCTCGGCGTATCGGCGCGATCATCATTGAGGACGACTACGACAGCGAATTCCGCTACGAGGGCCAGCCCACCGATTCATTACAAAGCATGGACCGTCACGGCATCGTCGCCTATGTCGGGACGTTCTCGAAGACTCTGCTGCCGGAGCTGCGGCTGGGTTACGCCGTATTACCCAGCGCCATTCATGCAGCCGTGATCAAGGCCCGGCAATTGACCGACTGGCACACCAGCACGCTGAATCAATGGGCGCTGGCCAAGTTTATCGACGACGGTTTACTGCAAAAACATATTCGTCGCTGCCACGGGGTCTATGTCGGGCGTCGGCAACGTATTCTTGAGCGTCTCACGACTGATCTCGCGCCATGGTTTGAAGCCATTCCGGCCACGGCAGGCTTTCACATGGCGCTGTGGTGCAAGGTGCCACTGGATGTCGAGCGGCTCATGAGACAGGCTCGCCAGCATGACGTCGGCATCTATTCACTGGCGCCGTATTACCAGTCCACACCTGATCGCGCCGGAATCTATCTGGGCTTTGGTGCCATCGAAACCCTGAACATCGACCCGGCGCTGGACCGGTTGCGGGATTTGCTGCAGACGTTTTGAGTGTTGGCAAAGATGCGTGGCGATGCGCTACTCTCGGGAGACGCACGCGCTGTTATGCTCTTACCGAACATGAGACGGTATTTGAACCTGAGTGTTTTTCTGCAGGAGCGCATGAGCACCGCGAGTCCGCGATGGCTTTGGCGCGATACAGCGCGGCGTCGTGGACACGGAGCCGTTCCAACCGGCTGATCAAAACTTCTGAAGAGATCAACACCCCATGAACCCACAACCACAAGCGCCCTACTTCTGGCGTGACGAGCATCTGCCTTTCATCGAGGCGCGTTCGGTGGGCGATGGGCGCAAGCTGTGTTATGCCAAGCATTCCCATGAAGTGTTTTCCATCGGGGCGATCACCGCCGGGCAAAGCACATACCTGCACGAGAAAAGCCGCCAGCACGTGGGCGCGGGCACGGTGGTGCTGATGAATCCTGGCGACGTTCATGCCTGCAATCCCATTGCCGATCAGCATTGGTCATACCTGATGTTGTACGTCGATACCCAATGGCTCACCGGCCTGCAACATGAACTGGGTCTGGATGGAAACCATGATTTCCAGCCAATTGCACAAACCCACAGCACTTCGCCAGGCCTGTTCAGGGGCCTGAATAACCTCTATGCCACGCTGATCGACGATCAGGCTGAGGTTCTGCACAAGCAATGCACCGCCATCGCGTTCTTCAGCCAGATGCAGCAAACCCTGGGCAGCCTCTCTATTCGCCCGGAGCTGGCAACGCAGCGGGTCGAACGCGCGGCGCAGTACATCAATGACAACTTCAAACAGCCCATTACGCTTGACGACATGTGTAGTGCAGCCAGTTTGTCCGGTTCGTACCTGATCCGCGCTTTCGAACAGCGTTACCACATGACGCCGCACGCGTACCTGATCAACCGCCGCATCCAGCACGCACGCACGCAACTCAAAAACGGCAGCCTGATTGCTGACGTGGCTCACGAGCTCGGCTTTGCCGACCAGGCGCACTTCCAGCGGGCATTCAAGAAGCATCTGGCCGCGACGCCGGGGCAATATCGCCTGCAATAACCGATCAGTACGCCATCAAGTACACAGCGCAGCCCACCAGCAACAGCGCCATGCTGCGGTTGAAGACGCGAATGCCCAACGCACTTTTCAAGTACTGACGCAGGAAGGTCCCGGCAAACGCCCAGCACGCCAAAGACAAATAGCAGATCACGAAATAGATCGCCGCGAACTGCCAGATCAGCCGCGTTTCGCCACTGGCAACGAAGGCTCCCATCCCGGCAATACACGCCAGCCACGCCTTGGGATTCAGCCACTGCATCACTGCCCCCACCAGCATCGACGGCTTGTCACCTTCACGCTCTACATCCAGCTGCCCGTTATCCAGCGCCAGCTTCCAGGCCATATACAGTAGAAACGCCACTCCGGCCCACTTGATTGCGAGAGTCAGAAAGGGCAAATGCAGCAGCGTTTCATGCAGGCCGAAACCGATCAGGATCAACAGCAGCGTGAACCCCAGCGTAGCACCGGAGACATGCAGCAGCGCCGCACCAAGGCCGTAACGAGCGCCCGAACTCAATGCCACGATATTTACCGGCCCCGGGGTGATTGAAGACGCCAGCGCAAAGGCTGCCATGGACACCAACACACTCATTTGAATACCTTCAACTTGATCTGAAATGACGTGATCAAGGTAAGGATCGGTCTCGACGGCGTATTGAATAAAATCACCCACTGCGCGGTGCCCACTGACTCTCGCGGCAGGAATCAGGCAGAATGAGCCGCATTGGACAGGCGGCCAGTACAAGCCAGCCGTCAGGTGCCTTCATTTGCAGAGCGCAACCCATGAACAGTTTTGAAGAATCGATCATCGCCGCAGCTCAGGAAGCGACGCCCAACAACACAGAAGCAGAGCGCGAACAAGCCAAAGTGGCAGCCATTGAAGCCGTCGCTCAGATCATGCAAACCACTACTGGCCTGCAACGCACTCTGGCACTGGCTGCACTGTTGGACTCCTATTCCGAGTCCGATCTGGAAGACGAATAAAAAGCACGCGACAAATGCTGCAAATTTGCGCAATATATCAATTAGCCATCTTTTTGCTTTGATGGTTGACCTTGACCTGGACGTCAATGCCATTCGGCCCCTGACTTCCGGAGTCCATGTTGAAAATCGAAGACCTGAAAAACATCCAGAGCGATCTGCAGACTACTGCCAACGATCTCGAAGGTGTGTCCCAGCATTTATCCGGGCATTTGCTGTATATGCAGCATTCCGTTCACGCCCGGGATGCAAACGAAGTTGGCCAACAGATCGACAAGCTGCAAGCGTCGGTAGAAGACTTGCGCGACGTCGCCCAGCGCCTCGATTGCTGATTCAGTCTTTGGCCTGGGATAACGGCCGGGCAACATCCTCCAGCGACTTGCGCTCCGCCGCGACGCCCCAGATAGCCTGCACTCCCGCGGCAATCAGCATCAACGCTGCGCCAATCAGGTAGCCGATCAACACGTTGCTGCGGTCCTGAGTCTGAATCAGCTCACCAAACAGCGTCGGTCCGATGATCCCGCCCAGGCCGGTGCCGAACGCGTAAAACACCGCGATCGCGAGTGCGCGAATCTCCAGCGGGAAGGTTTCCGCCACGGTCAGATACGCCGAACTCGCCGCCGCCGAAGCGAAAAAGAAAATCACCATCCAGGCCACCGCTTGCTGGGTGACGTCGAGCAAACCCTGCTGGAACAGATAGCCGCTGATGGCCAGTAACACACCAGACACTGCGTAAGTCAGGCTGATCATCACTCGCCGGCCTATCACATCGAACAGCCGCCCCAGCAACAGCGGACCGCAGAAATTACCCAGCGCGAGCGGCAATACGTACCAGCCGACTTGCTCGGCGGGCACGTTGTAGAAATCGGTGAGCACCAGCGCGTAGGTGAAAAAAATCGCGTTATAGAAAAACGCCTGAGCGGTGAGCAACGTCATGCCCACCAAGGCTCGCTGGCGGAAGCTGACGAACAGGGTGTGGAAGATTTCCCTGATGGGCGTGTGATCCCGGGCATGCAGACGCAAGGGCTTACCGGTTAACGGCGCAAGTTCATGGCCTTGATCCCGAAGCCGGTTCTCGATCTGCTCAACAATGCGTGTCGCCTCTGCGGTTTGCCCGTGAATCAACAGCCAGCGCGGACTTTCCGGCAACCACAGGCGCATGAACAAAATCAGCAGACCCAATGCCGCGCCTATCCCGAAACAGAGTCGCCAACCGAGGTCGCCGCCAACCCACTGCGGATCCAGCAATATGATCGAGCCACCCGCGCCCAACGCTGCACCAAGCCAGAACGTGCCGTTGATGGTCAGATCGACCCAGCCCCGATAGCGAGCCGGGGTGAATTCCTGGATCGTCGAATTGATTGCGGTGTACTCCCCGCCAATGCCCATGCCGGTGAGAAAACGGAACAGCAGGAAGCTGCCCAGACTGAATGAGAACGCAGTTGCCGCCGTGGCACCGACATACAGCAGCAAGGTAATGAAGAACAGTTTGCGTCGCCCCAGACGGTCCGTCAGCCAGCCGAACAACAGCGCGCCCAGTACCGCCCCGGCAATGTACACAGCCCCTGCCAGTCCGATGTCGCTGTTGGACATCTGCAGCGCCGGACTGCTTTTCAGCGCGCCGGACACCGAACCTGCCAGGGTCACTTCAAGACCGTCGAGCAGCCAGGTGATGCCGAGGGCGAACACCAGAAGGGTATGAAACCGGCCCCAAGGCAAACGATCCAGCCGTGCCGGGAGATCGGTCTCGAAGATCTGGCCTTGGCGGCTTGCATCAGGAGGCGTCAGTGAAGCTGTGCTGCTCAATAGCCGCTCCATTTTTAGGAGTACACAGGGCAATTCGCAATCAGCAAGGTCATTGTAGGAGCTGCCGAAGGCTGCGAAGAGGGTGTGTCAGATATAACGCTTTCGCAGCCTTCGGCAGCTCCTACAGGATAAAAGTTCAGCCCTTTTATCAACTCACCCAGAACCACATCAACGTCAGATTCGCGGCCGAGATCAAGCCGAACAGGCCCCACGCCGCAATCTTCACCAAACGACTATTGACGAAGGGCCCCATCAATTGCCGGTCACTGGTAAAGCGGATCAGCGGCCACAGGGCGAACGGAAGTTGCAGGCTGAGCACAACCTGGCTGAGCACCAGCATCTTGCCCACCGCGCCGTCGCCCAGCCAGATCACCCCGGCCAAGGCCGGGATCAAAGCCAGACCGCGGGTAATCAAGCGACGCTGCCAGCACGGGATCTTCGCCTGCAGAAAGCCTTCAAGCACGACTTGCCCGGCGATGGTGCCGGTGAACGTCGAGCTCTGCCCCGCCGCCAACAATGCAATGCCAAACAAAACGCTGGCCACCGCACCGCCCACCAGAGGATCCAGCAGGTGGTAAGCGTCCTGAATTTCCACCACATCGGTGTGCCCGCTCTTGTGGAACGCGGCCGCTGCGAGAATCAGGATCGCGGCGTTGATCAACAGCGCCAGACTCAAGGACGCAATGGTGTCCAGCCGCGCGAATTTGATTGCGCTGGCTTTGCTGGCGTTATCGTCACCGTTGACCCTTGTCTGCACCAGTGACGAATGCAGGTAAAGGTTATGAGGCATGACCGTCGCGCCGAGAATACCGATGGCCAGGTACAGCGGCTCCTGATTGCTCAGTACGTCCCACGTGGGCTTCAGGCCTGCGGCGACGTCTGGCCAGAACGGTTTGATCAGCACCAGTTCTACCGTGAAGCACGCCCCGATCGTGGCGATCAAGCCCAGGACGATGGCTTCCAGTCGGCGGAAATTGGCACCTTGCAGCGCCAGCACGATCACGGTGTCGAAAGCGGTGAGGACGACACCGGTCGTAATCGACACGCCTAGCAGGAGATGAAACGCCAGGGCCGCGCCCAGCACTTCAGCCAGGTCAGTGGCGAGAATCGACAGCTCGGCCAGCAGCCACTGCCCTTTGGCGACACCAGGGCTGTAACGCGAAGCGGATAACTGCGCCAGGTCTCGACCGGTGGCGATGCCCAATCGCGAGCATAGATTCTGCAAGACCATGCCTGACAGACTCGCCAGCACCACCACGAACAACAGCGCATAACCAAAGCGCGACCCCGCCTCGATGGCCGTGGCCCAATTGCCGGGGTCCATGTAGCCAATGGAAACCAGCAGGCCAGGGCCAAGGAACAGCAGCAGCTTGCGCGCCAGGGAGGCATTGGCCGGAATGGCAACGCTGTCAGTGACAGCCGATGGGCAAAACGGAGCGGTGGCAGTAGTGGGCAGTTTGAACTTCACAAGGAACCAGACTGGAAGCGGAGCGGAAATCCAATATTAAAGATTCGTGACACATCTTGATACAGCCGACCTAGTAGATCAGGTGCACAGCGTTATCGTTCTTCGCGGGCAAGCCACGCTCCAACAGGATCTACGCAAATCTGAAGGACATCTCAGGACCTGTGGGAGCCGGGCTTGCCCGCGAATCAGCCGACCGGGCAAATCAGGTGCTCAGCGTTATCGTTCTTCGCGGGCAAGCCACGCTCCTATCAAACAAGAAATAACTACCTGATTTGGAATGCATTTTCTGTAGGAGTGACCGGGGTGGCGATCCACATTGCTCGCGATAGCTTCAGCACAGGCAATATATTCATCGACCAACAGATCGAATCGCGAGCAAGCTCACTCCTACAGGTCCCGTGTTTGCTGCGCGACAGCGTGGTGTCATGGACACCGGGGCATCTCCCACAGAATCTTCGCAAATCTGAAGGACTGCTCAGGACCTGTGGGAGCCGGGCCTGCCCGCGAATCAGCCGACCGGGCAAATCAGGTGCTCAGCGTTATCGTTCTTCGCGGGCAAGCCACGCTCCCACAGAATCTACGCAAATCTGAAGGACTGCTCAGGACCTGTGGGAGCCGGGCTTGCCCGCGAATCAGCCGACCGGGCAAATCAGGTGCTCAGCGTCATCGTTCTTCGCGGGCAAGCCACGCTCCCACAGAATCTACGCAAATCTGAAGGACAGCTCAGGACCTGTGGGAGCCGGGCTTGCCCGCGATAATCTGTAAACCCAATCGCAGGCCAACTGTTCTGCGTTCTAACTGGTGGTTCCGGGATGATCTGCAAAGCCTTTATTCAAGCTGACAACCTCTACAAATAAGTCTAAAAAACCAAAAAACTAAACTTTCCAGCAATTTTCCACCAAATAAAATCCAAACCAAGCCAAAACCGACAAACATTACAAATTGTAAAACCGCTACCATAATCCATCAAAAATAAATGGAAGCCTGCGTATGTCCTCCCCCACTATCGCCAGCTCTTCGGCGGGCGATGCGAATGTCGACGGTCCCGATCCGGTCCGGGCCGCTCAGATCTCAGCTCGAATAGACCGTCTGCCCGCCGTTGCTACCGTCTGGAAACTGGTAGCGCTGCTGTCTATCGGTGGTTTTTTCGAGCTTTATGATCTGTTTCAGACGGCTTACATCAGCCCAGGCCTACTGCGCGATGGTATTTTTGCCACGGGTGCCCAAGGGGTATTTGGCTTTTCCGATCAGGCTGCGTTTGCCTCGGCGACTTTTCTGGGCCTGTTTCTGGGGGCCAGCCTGCTGAGCCCCATCGCTGACCGATTTGGTCGTCGGGCGATTTTTACCTTCGCGTTGATCTGGTACACCATCGCTACCGTATTGATGGGCATTCAGACCGATGCACTGGGCATTATCTGCATGCGGTTTCTGGTGGGGATTGGTCTGGGGATCGAGTTGGTCACCATCGACGCTTACCTGTCAGAACTGGTGCCAAAACGCATGCGCAGCTCGGCATTCGCATTTGCCTTCTTTATCCAGTTTCTATCGGTGCCCGCTGTTGCGCTGATGTCATGGTGGCTGGTGCCGCAAGCGCCGTTCGGCATCTCCGGCTGGCGCTGGGTCGTGCTCGCCAGCGCGGTGTTTGCGTTGTTTATCTGGTGGCTGCGCTCACGTTTGCCAGAGTCGCCGCGCTGGCTGGCGCAACACGGGCGCTTTGACGAAGCCGAACGCATCATGGATGACATCGAAGCACGCTGTGAGCGCGACCATGGCAAGCCACTGGACGTCCCGGAACCCGAAGTGGTTGCCGTCTCGGGCAAAGGCCGCTTCGCCGACATCTGGCAGCCGCCTTATCGTCGTCGCGCGTTGATGCTGATCGTGTTCCATGTCTTCCAGGCCATCGGTTTTTTCGGCTTCGGCAACTGGTTACCGGCGTTACTGTCTGGTCAGGGCGTCAGCGTCACTCATAGTCTGGGTTACGCATTCATCATCACCCTCGCCTATCCGCTGGGCCCGCTGCTGTTTGTCAGGTTCGCCAACCGCTTTGAAAACAAATGGCAGATCGTCGGTTCAGCATTGGGATCGATGATTTTCGGCACGCTGTTCGCCTTTCAGACTTCAGCGGTAGGGTTGGTCTTTTGCGGGGTGATGATCACCTTCTGCAATGCATGGCTGAGCTTCAGCTATCACTCGTATCAAGGGGAATTGTTTCCCACCAACATCCGTGCCCGCGCCGTAGGTTTTTGCTATTCATTCAGCCGTCTGTCGACAGTATTCAGCAGCTTGTTGATCGGTTTCTTTCTCGATCAATTCGGCACACCGGGGGTTCTGGCGTTTATCGTCAGTAGCATGTTGATTGTGATTATTACCATTGGCAGGTTCGGGCCAAAAACCCGCAATCTGGCGCTGGAGAACATTGCACACCGATGATTCCAGCGGCCACAGGGTGCGCCCATTGCAGGCGCACCGGGCCGGCGTGTCGATCAGACAACGCCGGCCAGGGTCTTCAACTTTGCAGCCATTCCACGTTAGTAATACCGAAGTGTTCCGCGTAAGGCTTGGAAACGCGAGGGACTTTTTCGGTTCGATATTTGGGGATACGTGCAATCCCTGCATCAACGCTGGCATGATGCCATGCTTCGGAATTATCCATGTGCTCAGCACTGATGTAGAAAGACTTGAACGCGCCGTTTAGCAAATAATCGATTCTGTAATGTTTGTACTGTGACATCCAGGCAGCGCCTCCTTGTTGGTTTGCTTAGTGCAATAGAGGACCTCCCGACTTTCCAAAAAATTCACTCTTTTTTCACAAATCGCGACCAATAACAGTTCGTCCGGCTTTACACGATTTGATGCGCTCATAGGCTTGATCTGGCGCATAAAAAGTGATTAGCGAATACCCAGACGTCTGGCCAATCGGCTCAAGTTCGCGCGATCAATACCCATTTCCCGGGCCACTTGGGCCCATTTGCCGTCGTGGCGTAAAAGCGCCAGTTCAATCAAGTGTTTCTGATAAGCGTCCACCGCCACTTTCAATGTAGCCCCGGTCTGCGGGAGTGAAAGCCTATCTTCTTGTAGTTTTGTGCTCACACTAACGACTTCGTTTTCCAGCCCCAAAGCTTGCGCTTCTATGGTGAGAATACGCGGTCGCCCTGCACCCGCCGAAAGCGACTTGAGCACTGCACGACTGATCAAATGCTCCAGCTCCCGCACGTTACCTGGCCAGTGATATCCCAGCAGCCGCTTCTGCGCCTCATTGCCGAGACGCAAACTTCGCAGGCCCATGCGCGCACGGTTTTCTTCAAGGAAGTAACCCGCCAGCAACAGGACATCGCGACCACGCTCGCGCAATGGCGGAACCAATAGTGGATAGACGCTCAACCGATGGTACAGGTCGGCTCGAAAGCGACCGGCGCGCACCTCTTCGGCAAGATCACGATTAGTGGCGGCGATGATCCGCACATCCACATGATGCTCCTGATCAGAACCAACCCGCTGCACCTGCCCGCTCTGTAATACACGCAGCAACTTGGATTGCACAGACAACGGCAACTCGCCGACTTCATCGAGAAAGATAGTGCCGTTATCTGCCAGTTCAAATTTCCCGCTGCGCCCGCTTACTGCCCCGGAAAACGCCCCTTTGACATGGCCGAAGAGTTCGCTCTCCACCAACGTTTCCGGCAGCGCCGCACAGTTAAGGCTGATGAGTGGTTTGTGCGCACGAGGCGAACCCAGATGTATGGCCTCAGCGACCAGCTCCTTACCGACGCCGGTCTCGCCCGTGATCAACACCGACAATGGGCTATTGCCCACTAACTGGATTTCCTGGAGCAGTCGCTTGTGGACCGCACTCTGGCCAATCAACTCGCGAGGCCCGCGCCCACCGGCGGCACGTTTATACACCTCAGCCAGTTGCCGTTGGTCTTCGAATCCTTTTGCCAACTGGTTGATTCGTTCACTGGCGATCACCGTCGCGGCGGCCAGGCTGGCGAAGGCTTCGAGATTATCCAGGTCAACCTGAGCAAAACTCGACGACTCCAGAGAATCGAGGGTAATCAGCCCCCATGGCTTGCCCTGAAAATAAAGCGGGCACCCCAGGCAATCGTGAACCTCAAGCTGGCCATCATGGCCATCGACCAATCCGTCATAGGGGTCGGGCAAGCTGCAGTCCACGGAGAAACGCGTCGGTCCGGGGTTTTCCAGCAGGATCTTCAGCCGTGGATGCTCCTGAACCCGAAAGCGCCGTCCAAGGGTGTCTGCACTCAGGCCTTCAACCGCCAGAGGGATCAATACATCGTCTTCAAATTTGAGCAAGGCCACCGCATCGCATGGCAAGAGTTCGCGCAATGCACTCAACAGGCGTCGATAGCGCTCCTCGTCGGGCAGCTCACGGCTCAGGTCTGCCACCAGCGGCACAAGGGCACGTAACAGCGGATTGCTCATAATTGCGGCGTTCCATCGGCTGAAAACGTGGTCATTATGACTCGCAGTTTTGCGGAATAGACAGCTGCCATCAGGTTTCTGTCGAACAAATGCAATCCTTTAAATTGGAATACACCTTTTTGTAGGAGCTGCCGAAGGCTGCGAAGCATCTTGTCCTGACACACCACAATCGCAGCCTTCGGCAGCTCCTACAGAAACCGAGCGACTCGACGATACGTTGCGACGCCTTACAGAAACAGTGGACTGCTATCAGGAGTGAGCGGCCGGTCTTTTGAAATCCACCAAGTTGTAAGCTTGATGAAACACCGCCTCTATCTATCAAGCATTACAAACTCAGGGTAGTTTCTGACGCCAGCCCACTGGCGATATAAACACACCTGTTTAGTTTTATTGAGGTGGCGAAATCGCTCTTCCGTTTCATAGTGCGCTCACCCCCGGCAGGAGTGCACCGACATGGCCAGAATTCAGGGAAGAGTTCAACAAACGACTCCCCAAACTTTCCTCCCCTTAGTTGTCGATCTCGACGGCACGTTATTGCAGTCCGACTTGTTGATGGAAACCGCGATGACATTCGTTCGAAGTCATCCACTGCAAATCTTTAAACTGTTTGGATGGTTGTTAAAGGGTAAAGCGGCGCTTAAAGAAGGTTTGGCGCTCAATACCCAGATTGACGTAACGGTATTGCCCTACGACCCGCAAGTGATCGAGTTGATCGAAGCCGAGCGGGCTGCCGGGCGGATGATCGTTCTGGCCACTGCCAGCCACGACAGCCTGGCAAAACGCATCGCCGAACACTTGCAGTTGTTCGATCTGGTGGTCGCCTCCAACGCCGACCGCAACCTGTCAGCTCACACCAAGCGTGATCTGTTGGTGGGCCATTACGGTCAGAACGGTTTCGATTACCTCGGCAACTCCATGGACGATCTGCCCATCTGGGATGCAGCCCGCGAAGCCATCGTGGTCAATCCTTTATCGGGGGTGGAGAAAAAAGCCAAGGCGCAAGGCAACGTCAAAAACGTCATCCATTCCAATACCTCAAGCCTGCGCGACTGGCGCAAAGCGTTGCGCATGCACCAGTGGATGAAGAACGCGCTGATCTTCGTTCCCCTGCTCGCGGCGCATCAGTTTGGCAGAGCAGACCTTCTTCTGAACGGTGTCCTGGCCTTTCTGTTTTTCGGCCTGTGTGCCTCCAGCGTCTACGTGCTCAATGACCTGCTGGACCTGGCTGATGACCGTCATCATCAGAGCAAACGCAAGCGCCCGTTCGCCAGCGGCAAGCTGTCGATCAAGTCCGGGTTGATCATTGTTCCCGTGTTGTTGATCGGCGCATTTGTCGGGTCCGGCCTGCTGTTGCCCTGGCAGTTCTCGGCCGTCCTTGCGGCTTATTACGGGTTGACCCTGGCCTACTCGCTGAGCCTGAAGCGGCAGATGGTGCTGGACGTAATCGTTCTTGCGATGCTCTACACCGCCCGCATCCTCGCCGGTGCTGCCGCCTTCAGCCTGCCACTGACCTTCTGGATCCTGGCTTTTTCGATGTTCATGTTCCTTAGCCTGGCGTTGGTCAAGCGCTACGCCGAGCTGCGCGAAGCCCGGGCCAAGGACCTGATGGACAAGGCGCGGGGCCGCGGTTACTACCCCGGTGACCTGGACATGATCGCCGCACTGGGTGCGTCCTCCGGCCATCTGGCAGTGATGGTTCTGGCGCTCTACATCCACGAAGGCTCAACGGTCGCGATGTACGGCCACCCCCATGTGATCTGGCTGACCTGCCCGTTGCTGCTGTTCTGGATCACCAGGGTCTGGATGCTCACCCATCGCGGCCTGATGAACGATGACCCGGTGGTGTTTGCGATTCGCGACCGCATGAGTCAGGTGATCGGCGCCCTCTTCGTTCTTGTGTTCTGGATTGCCGCATGACTGAACCCTTGTATTCCTGGGGCCGCTACCCGCAAACGGCGCAGCACGGACATGCCTGTCCGTGGATCGACGGCCTCACTGACCACATGCGCAACGTCATTGAACGGCACCAGACCAGCCTGCCTTACGGTAACGGGCGCAGCTATGGTGACAGTTGCCTGGCAGCCAGTGATCAAGTGCTGCACATGCGCGCGCTGGACCGGTTCATTCGTGCCGACTGGAACACCGGCACAATCCGCGTGGAAGCAGGCGTCACCCTGGCCGAGATCCTCGCTGCGGCAATCCCTAATGGCTGGTTTTTGCCCGTGACGCCAGGCACTCAGTTCGCCACGGTTGGCGGTGCCATCGCCAATGACGTGCACGGCAAGAACCATCATCTGCGTGGCACCTTCGGCAACCACGTCTTGCGCTTCGGTCTGCTGCGCCACGGCGAGACGGCGCGAATCTGTTCGCCGGTGGAAAATACCGAACTGTTCGCCGCCAGTATTGGCGGTCTGGGACTGACCGGCGTGATCAACTGGGCCGACCTGCAACTGATGCGCATACGGTCCAGCCAGATCGACAGCACGGTGGTGCGCTTTGCCAACCTGGCCGAATTTTTCAGCCTTAGCGCCGAACTGGATCACCAACACGAATACAGCGTGGCGTGGGTCGACTGCCTGGCCAAAGGTGCCGATACCGGCCGAGGCGTGTTCATTGTCGGTGATCATGCGCACTACGGCTCGCTTGAGGTCGAGCGCGGCAGCCGCCTGAAAATGCCCCTGACACCGCCCGTCTCGCTGATCAATAACGTGTCGCTTCGGGCGTTCAACTCACTTTACTGGCGCGCGCATCCAGGCAAGCGCACCGCAAAACGCAGCGCCTATGAGCCATTCTTTTACCCGCTGGATCGCATCCTGCACTGGAACCGCATTTACGGCCGCCAGGGTTTTCAGCAGTACCAATGCGTGATTCCCGACACCAGCGCCGAAGCCGCGATGGCCGAGCTGCTCGGGGCTATCGCTGAATCAGGTCAGGGGTCTTTTCTCGCAGTGCTCAAGCGCTGCGGCGATATCGCCTCGCCCGGCCTGCTGTCGTTTCCCCTGCCCGGCACCTCGCTGGCGCTGGACTTCCCCAACAGCAGTGATTTGCAGCACGTCCTGTTCCCGCGTCTGGACGCCATTGTCCGGGCCGCGGGCGGTCGCCTTTATCCGGCCAAGGACGCGCATATGAGCGGCAGTGATTTCCGCCAGGCCTACCCCGCCTGGGAGCAACTGGAAGCACTGCGCGATCCCTCCCTGATGTCGCGCTTCTGGAAACGAGTGATTTTATGAAACGAGGCTTCTTATGAAACGAGTGTTGATCATCGGCGCTACCTCGGCCATCGCCACCGCCTGCGCGCGACTGTGGGCCAGTGAAGGCAGCGAGTTCTTTCTGGTGGCACGTAACGGCGACAAGCTGGAACAGACCGCCGCCGACCTCAAGGGTCGTGGCGCCAGAGCGATCAGCCTGCACGAGATGGACGCGACGGATATCGCAGCCCATCCAGCCATGCTGCACAGTTGTTTGCTGGCGCTGGGGCAAATTGATGTCGCATTGATCGCCCACGGCACCCTGCCCGATCAAAAGGTCTGCGAGCAGGATGTCCGTGTCGCGTTGCAGGAGTTCGCCAATAACGGTACCTCGGTCATCGCCTTGCTGACCTTGCTGGCCAATCAGTTCGAAACCCAGCGATGCGGCAGTCTGGCCGTCATCTCGTCGGTCGCAGGTGATCGCGGCCGGCCTTCCAATTACCTGTACGGTTCGGCCAAGGCAGCCGTGTCCACGTTCAGCGAAGGTTTGCAGGCCCGCCTGTTCAAGGTCGGCGTGCACGTCTTGACCATCAAGCCGGGATTTGTCGATACGCCCATGACCCAGGGCCTGTCGCTGCCCGCAGCACTCCTGGCGCAGCCGCAACAGGTGGCGGAGCGCATCGTCTACGGGATCGCCCGCAAGGCACCGACCCTTTATACGCCAGGCTTCTGGGCGCTGATCATGCTGGTCATCCGCTCGATCCCGCAGCCGTTGTTCAAGAGGCTGAACCTGTGAACGAAGCGCTGTTGCTCTCGGGCTGGCGTTATCGCGCGGTGGTTTTGTCTGTGGTGGTTTCCGCGCTGGGTTACCTGGGATTTTCTCTGTGGGGCGGCTGGGAGGCGGTCAGCAAGGCGGTGGGCGAAGTGGGTTTGATCGGCATTGCCATCGCGCTGCTGATGTCCGCCGCCAACTATGGCCTGCGCTTTTTGCGCTGGCAGACCTACCTGAACGTACTCGGTCATCCTGTGCCGTGGCGGCCCAGCCTGAAGATTTATCTGGCAGGGTTTGCCCTGACCACCACACCGGGCAAAGCCGGTGAAGCGCTGCGCGGGGTATTGCTCAAACGTTGGGGCGTGCCCTGGCCACAAAGCTTCGCGGCGTTTTTCAGTGAGCGTTTGTCGGACCTGTTTGCGGTGGTGCTGCTGACCCTGTTTGGCCTGTCGCTGTACCCGGACTCACGCCCCATGATTGTGGTGGGAATGGTGCTCGTGGGGATCGGCTTGCTGGTGCTTTCCCAGCGTCGTCTACTGGAAAGAATCGCTGCCGCGATACCTGCGGGAGGCGGAAAACTGCTCGGTCTTGGTCGCCATCTGCTCGAAGTGCTGTTGGCGGCACAGCGCTGCCATCGCCTGGACCTGCTGCTGGGTGTGACCTTCCTTAGCGTCGTGGCCTGGAGCGCTGAAGCGCTGGCTTTTCACTGGATCCTCAACTGGATGGGTGCCGACATCGAGCTGACCTTCGCAGTGTTCGTTTATGCGCTGGCCATGCTCGCCGGAGCGATCAGTTTCATGCCTGGCGGACTGGGCGGTGCCGAAGCGGTGATGGTCGGCCTGCTGGTCTGGAAAGGCATGTCCAGCGCCGACGCGATTGCCGCCACCGTGCTGATCCGCCTCGCGACCTTATGGTTTGCCGTAGCTATTGGTGCCGTGATGCTGCTGCAGCTAAAGGAGGCCAATACGCAGGGCAGCACCTCAATCGAACAACCAACCCCGGATTAGCAGAGGAGCTACTCGATGGTTCAGGGAAGTCAACGTCAGTCTTCGAATGCAGTTGCGTTGTTAGTGCTATGTGGGGCCATAGCTGCCAGTTTTTTCGCCTCAAGCGGTCCTATCCAGTGGATGGATAATGGCGTATTCCTCGCCGAAGCTTCTCAGGGGCATTACTTCAGTCAGTCCCTCGGACCGCTGGATCATCCGCTCTACCAGTTCATCAACACCCTGGTATTCGACCTGTTCGGGCCTCACGTGCTGAGCCTGCTCAACTCCATTCTGCTGCTGCCGCTGGCGTGGATCATTTACTCGCTGGCAATGAATGTGGGTGCCAGTCAGCGTCAGGCCCTGTTGGCAGCCGCAGCAACCATTCTGGCTCACGGGGTTTTCTGGGTATCGACCAAGGCTGAGGTTTACATCCTCCATTCGCTGTTCGTGTTGCTGGCCTATCAGGTTCATCTGGATCAGAAATCACGCTTTGGTGACCTCGGCAAATTGCTGATCATCGGCCTGCTGACCGGCCTCGGCGCGGCTGTCCATCAACTGACTTTCGTGGTTTTGCTGCCCCTCTACTTGCAGTTGCTCTATCAGCACAAGCTGCGCACCTGGGTAACCCTTCCGGGTTTCATCCTCGGTTTTTCAGTAGCGTTCCCGGCGATTACCCACGACCTGCAATCGGGCATGAGCCTGATCGACATTGCCCACCGCTACCTGACGGGTTCTTCAGTACGTGCGCAAACGCCCAACTGGGAAGGCAGTCTGTTCCGCTTCGATGACATGTGGCACGAAAAGAACTCGGTGTTCATTCTGCTGTTATCGCTGATAGGCCCTCAGTTGCTGGGGCTGATTCTGTTTCCCAGGGACAACCGCTTGCGTCTGCTGTGGTGTGCAGCAGCGCTGAATTTTGTTTTCGCCGTGTCTTACAACGTCACTGATCGCTTCACGTTTTTTCTGCCTGGCGTAGCGCTGCTGTGCATCCTTGGCGTGATAAGGCTAAGCCACCTGCTGTCGACCGATTGCAGTCGGCAACCGGCGCTGCACCTCTCAGTGCTCAGCTCGCCGTTCGCTATTTTGCTGGTTTACTCGCTGTACGCGACGGGCATTATCCGTTTGCCGGTGCACAGTGAATCGCTCCCGTTCCGTGACGACATCCACTACTTCATGGCGCCCTATCTGCCGGATCGTTCGGCTGAACAGTTCGTTGGCGCGTATGAAAAGACTGCCCCGCAGGGTGCCCTGATCATCGCCGACTGGACCCCCATGGGCGCCCTTCGCTCGGCTCAGGCCAGCGGCGCATTGCAAGGCCGTACGCTGGAAATGTGTGAGGAAGTGAAGGACATCAATGTGTTCCTCACGGGCCACGGCGCATTCCTCACCCGAATGAGCTACTGCGCAATGATCGGTGAGCGCTTCCTGCTGGAAGATGCTGTGGTGGGGTATGCGTTGCAGAGTCGCTAGCGCCTACACACTGATTGGGAATGCTATCCATTTGGCTAAAGCAGGCCCTACTGAGTGCAGCAGAACCTGCGGGAGTCGCCCCGTCGCGAAGGCACCGCGCTGTCGCGCAACGAACACAGGACCTGTACAGACTGTGTGAAAACGTAGCGAGCGACGGCAAGACAAGGCAAAAACAGGCGAAAAAGCGGAGTCTAGGTGTTCTAAATGAGCATTTTTCGCCTGTTTTTAACGCAGTATTGCCGAGCGCAGTAGTTTTCACACAGTCTGTGTAGGAGCGCGCTTGCCCGCGATTCGGCCTGTCAGTCGATAAAAGTATCGGCTGCGCTGACGCTATCGCGGGCAAGCGCGCTCCTACAGGTAAAAAAACATTCCAAATCAGATAGTCGAATATTTTCGACAGGGGCTGAGTTTGCTCGCGGTAAACGATGACGTGGTATGACTTCTGGCTAAGTCTCATGTATCGCGTGCAAGCCCAGCTCCCACAGGGAAAAGCATTCCACACCATCAAGGCTGCCAAAGCGTCTTGGCACCATCGAGCTTGCGATCCAGGAAGCTCGCCGCGCTGATCAATGCCAGGTGACTCAAAGCCTGCGGGGTGTTACCCAGATGGTGCCCATGGGTGTCGAACTCTTCGGCGTAGAGTCCCACAGGATTGGCGTAACGCAGCAGTTGTTCAAACTCCAGATGCGCCTGTTCCACACGCCCGGCGCGGGCCAGGCATTCCACGTACCAGAACGAGCACGCGGTAAATGCACCCTCTTCACCCGCTAACCCGTCGTCATGGTCATCGTCGTTGCGATAGCGATAAACCATGCCATCGCGTACCAGGGTGGATTCAATAGCATCGAGGGTCGCCAGCCAGCGCGGATCGCTGGCACCGACGAAACGCACCAATGGCATGAGCAACATCGATGCATCCAGATTACGGCTGCCTTTGTGTTGCACGAAATGACCGAGGTCGGCGTCCCAGAAGTTATTCCAGATGTCGTCATGGATGGCTTGACGTTCCTTGTCCCAGCGATCGAACGGCGCAGGCAACGAACGCTTGAACGCCAGACGCAAGGCGCGATCCAGTGCGACCCAGCACATCAATCGGGAATGCAGAAAATGCTGATCGTCACCACGCATTTCCCAGATCCCGACATCCTTGTCGCGCCAATGCTCGCAGACGTAATCCACCTGCCGGGTTGCGTGCTTCCAGCCTTCGTAAGAGATGGCTTCGCCATATTTATTGGCCAGGTACACGGCATCCATCAACTCGCCGTAGATATCCAGCTGAGTCTGTTTGTACGCCTCGTTGCCGATACGCACCGGTAACGCGCCGCCATAGCCCGTGAAATGATCAAGATGCTCTTCAGGCAACTCTTCACGACCGTCGAGGCTGTAAAGGATGCCAAGTTTGTTCGACTCCTCGACACAGTCCCCCAGACGACCGCGGACCCAGCGCATGAAGTCGTTGGCTTCATCGGTGTGCCCCAGCCGCATGAAGGCGTACACCGTGAAAGAGGCATCACGAATCCAGCTGTAGCGATAATCCCAGTTGCGCTCGCCGCCCGGCGTTTCCGGCAGGCCATACGTCGCCGCAGCCACAATGCCGCCGTGCTTGCGCGAGGTGAGCAGCTTGAGGGCCAGCGCCGAGCGGTTGACCATTTCCTGCCAACGACCGCGGTAAGACGACTGATTACTCCAGCGCCGCCAGAACGCCAGGGTGTCGGTGAAATATTGCTGGCATTGCCCGGCGCTGACCTGAGGATCGTCAATACCGCCGAGAATGAATTCAACAAACTCGCCCTTCTTCAGGCTGAACTCGGCAGTGGCTGCCTGCTCATTGATCTGCATCGGCACATTCGCTGACAGGCGCATGCCCGGCTGACCGGAAGCCTCGAAACAGACGTCTTCGCCGTCCAGCTTCGCCACCGTTTCGGCGCGGCTGTAATCCATTCGTACCCGGCACTGCATGCGAATGGTCGCCGCACCAAAGCGCAGCTCGACGCGGCGTACAACGCGCGGCAAGTCATCGACATTGTCGCCAATCGGCATCAGATCAGTGACTTCCACCACCGCGTCTTCATCGATCCAGCGCGTCTGCAGCACGTTGGTCTCGGGCAGGTAAATCTGCTGACGACGCGCATTGGGAAGATCCGGTGCCAGCTTGAAGATACCGGCTTTGTTGGTGTCCAACAGCGCACTGAAGATCGACGGGCTGTCGAAATCCGGCCAACAACAAAAGTCGATGCTACCCGTATCGGCCACCAATGCGGCGCTACGCATGTCACCGATAATCCCGTGGTTCTCAATTGCGTTTTGCGGTTCTTCCGGGAAGTCAGCCATTGTCTCGAAACTCCGGATACAGGCTCATGCCGCCGTCGATAAACAAGGTGGTGCCATGCACGTAGTCGGACAGGTCCGAAGCGAGCCACACCACTCCGTTGGCTACGTCTTCGGCTTCACCGACCCGGCCATAGGGGATGAGTTTCAGAAGTTTCTCTTCCTTGTCGCCCGCCATGGCGTCTTTGTTGATTGCGGTGCGAATCGCACCGGGTGCAATGCTGTTGACGCGGATGCGTTGCTCCCCCACTTCCTGAGCAATGCTGCGCATCAGCAGATCGACGCCACCTTTGGAAGCTGCGTAATTGGCGTGGCCTGCCCAGGGAATCAACTGGTGCACCGAGCTCATGTGAATGATCTTGCCCATGGCGCGGGACACGTCGGGGCGCATGCCTTGCTTGATGAACTGTCGCAGCGCGGCCCGTGCGCAGAGGAATTGTCCGGTGAGGTTGACGTCGATGACTTTGTTCCAGTCTGCGAGGGTCATGTCGACGATAGACGCATCTTTTTGCAGCCCGGAATTGGCCAGCAAAATGTCGAGGCGGCCGAAGTGTTCGATGGTTTGGGCGAACAGGCGCTCGACGTCGTCTTCCTTCGATACGTCAGCGCCGATGGCAATGGCTTTGCCACCCGCGGCGATGATTTGTTCCGCAAGTTTTTCAGCGGGTTCTGCCTGGGAGTTGTAGTTGACGACGACTGCCGCCCCCGCCGCTGCCAACGCTTTGGCAGCCCCTGCGCCGAGGCCGGAACTGGCTCCGGTGACCAATGCGACTTGGTGTTCCAGTGAGATATGCATGGATTCGAGCCCTCTTGATCAGCATGTAAAGCTGACCGGTGGGGCTTCGTTGAAGTTCAGTGCGGGAATTGTGTACATATCCGTTATCGCGGTTATGGCTGATATTGGTTGCGCTCTTACAGCGCGTCACTTTTGGGGCCCAAAAGTAACCAAAAGGCCTTTACCCCACCACTCGGCACCTCGCTGTCGCTCGGTGTACCCGCCCGCAGATCCTGAACCGTGGGCCGCCGCAATGGGCCATCCATGGCCCGGTGCGGCTAAC